>NZ_JADBTF010000159.1:0-3974 GCF_020246295.1 Microcystis sp. M090S1
ACTGGAAAAAGTAGTCAATCAGCTTTTAAATGAAGGGGGATTGATTATTAAATGGAGTAGAAAACTTAAAAATAAGGGTAATGCTGTCAATGTAACTTAAATGCGTAAAAGCTTATCATGTAAGGAGGGCAAGGAAGTAGTCCTATACTCGTATTCCCGAACGCTTTTCTAAATAGTGATCAGAATTTCACCTTCTTTAGGATACTTTGAGAACGAGCAAAAGTCAAGTTTCTCTCACGAATATAGGACATAGACGGTAAATAAACTATCTGTTATAGTAACCATGGGACAAGGCACACTGTCGATTCCGAACCCCTATCAGGGATTGAAACTATGTTCTATAGTCGTGTTCGCGTGCGCTTTTCTTTTTTGTCCCGATAATCCCTACTTAGGGATTCATAGCTCATCCTCACGCCTAATGTCTCTTTTGCGCTCTTCCCAAGTTACTTCAACGTAAGACTGCAATTCCTTAACTCGTTCAGGGGTCAACTTGGATACCCATTCCCCCTGTTCGTACAGTTCGAGCAATTCGCGCTCTTCTGGGTCGAGATTGCTGATATACGTTCGTTTTTCATGGATCTCGATCAAGTCTATCGGTTCCTTGTGGGAACGAGCGTTAGGATTATTCATGGTTATCGATCTCCTGATAAGTGTTGTTTAGTGACCTCAAACGGCATCAACAGATCCACACCTCACCCCCTTGACCTTTGAACCGATGAGCGAGAGTATCCAACAACAAAGCCGATTGACCGATCGCTATAGAATAGGGTGACAGGGGAAAATGAATACTACTCTCGTCACTAATCGGATAGATACCAAAGTGCATCGGCAGTTGTAAGCGTTGGCGAACTGCAGCGACGGGATAGGCAAGAACGAAGCTAACCAGAGCCAGATCCCGTAACTCCCGACTAATTCGATCGAGCCAAGGATTATCCGGTTGCCAAACACCGATTCCCGTCAAAACCTGTACTTTCCACGCGGAGGCAATCTCGCCTAAATCGCCGTCGTAGGTAAAGCGCCAGTTTAACCGTTCCTCTCGATACCCCTTTAAATTCAGAAACGTGAGACAATAATCGAAACGTCTGCGCGCGATCGGTGTTTTCGTGGCCTCGATCTGGCGCTTAAACTCGCCTTTTCTCCACACCTCCACCTCTAGATTACCGAGAATACTGGGTAAATCGTAGGTTTTAAAGCGATCGCATTCCTCTGGTTCCGTCGAATCGTATAACCCGCATAGTAACGGACTCGACCCGCGAAAACTAGACGCATCCTCGAAAATCGGATTACCGCTTTTCCCCGATAACTCCTTCCATTCGTCGGCCCATCCTTTCACCCGACCGGCGACCCGTTTTAAACTGGTATCGAAAACCTCCTCGCATTCCTGTTGAAACTTCTGGCGACTTTCCCCGTATTGGGATTTGATCTTCGGACTCCCTAAATTCCACCAGAGTTGAAATGATTGTACCGCTCCCCAACGTTGGTAATAACCCTCGAAATTATTGATATGACGGTAGTTACTCTTGATCGCCTCCTGTAGCTGAATTCGGTCATACCGTTCCCCGACTTGTAACGGTGCGTCTTTCTTCTCGAATAACCGTTCTAGGAAAAATTTCGGAACCAGAGCGATCGCTGTGAAGTTAGTAAATTTTACCGCCGTTCCCTTTCGATCGTAGCCGCTGTGACGGCCTAAACGGCCGAAACGTTGAATAAAATTTCCCGCATCCGACGACTCGAAAATGAGGAAATTAATCTTGAAGTCCACCCCCACATCGATGGTACTCGTTCCGATCACCAGATCACGATTTAACGATGCCAACTTCTCCCGCGTTCCCGAAAGACCCGTATTTTCCCCCACTGTTAAACCGATAGTCGCCAATAATTCTCGGAAAATCGGCAGCAGACGTTTAACCGAAGCGATCGAATTGAGAATAATCGCGCCCTTGCTGCCGGGGTATCGCTTAAAATAGTCTAAAATTCGCTCTTTATTTTCTTTCAACCAATTTTCCGAAGTTTGAAAACTCGACGGTAAGGGAATAAAAGATAGCTCGATTTCCGAGGTTACTTGTCGCCATCCCCTTTGAGCGAGGGAATTGGCCTCTTCTGGGGTATCGGGAAACCGGTATTTTCCTTCTCTTACCGGGTCGATCGATCGATAGCGAAACCCCGCTTTATCCAATCGTTTTAGTAAACCCTCGTCGGGAGTTGCGGATAGAAACAGGTATCGTTTCCCACGATTGGCCCGTCGGATTAGAAGCATGGTATTGATTATGCTGGCGACCTGTGGCGTGCCGAAAACGTGAAATTCATCGAATAGGAAGAGATCGAAATGTTTATCGATCCGGTTCCATAGCTGATCGGGGTTATCGTAGGGGGTTAAATAGGCCCCCCGATGCAGATAATGGAAAATATCGGGGTTAGTTAAGAGAATTTCCGACTGTTTCGATCGAGTCTCTAGAGCGATCGCTTTCGTTTTCCCATCCCGTTCGGCGTACAATTCCAACTCGGGCCCGGTTAAAAGATTGACCCGGGGTTGATCCGTTGGTTGAAATCGTTGAATATATGCCTCGATCTGACCCCGCTGATCCCGCGCCAGTTCGTTGGTTGGGTAGAGTCCCATAATCGGGAAATATCCTTGCAAAGTTCGCAGGTAGGCCGCTAGACTTTTCCCGTCCCCCGTCATGGCCGTATTGAAAATCACATCGATATCGGGATCGTTGAGTGCTTTCCACGTCTCCACCTGATGCCACGATAACCGCCATCCTTGCGGAACCTTGATGCCGTCTGGTATCTCGTCTGCGGGACAGGAATAGACTGGCCTGAGCGTTACTTGATAATTTACCATGAATTTCTGTCCGTAACTTCTTGCTATCTTCCATAGTACCCACGATAATAGGGATAGACAAGTACCTTAACAGAAAAAGTGTCCGTACACTTATAAACTATGAGCCGGATAGGACAATCAATCACTTTATCGGTCAGTGAAAAAGAAAAACAGTCCCTAGAAATCCTTGCCAGTGAATTTGGGCTATTTTGGGGAGATAAACCGAATATATCGAAGTTAATCAAAGAAATTGCCCATAATAAACTTAAAATCGCTCCTAATCACGACTGGAAGCCCGCTCGCTTGCAGATGCTCCAACAGGCGATCGATTCTCTCATCGATGCTGGGCAAATCCCCATCGCCCTAGAACTAACTAAACTACTATTAGAACGGAGCGAACTGTCAGGCCCCTTACGGAAAGAGCTAGAAGGCCGCCTCGATAATCCTCCCCCACCATGGCGGCTGGAACTCGATCGCTGCATTCTCCGACAACAACCGTTTCAGTTATCCTATCAGGATGCCGGCGATCGAATCTGGGAATTCCATCTTTACCATGCCGCTATCAATCGTCACGAGGATCGCTTATATCTCGATTGTTGGTGCGAGGAAACCGAGGGAAATCAAGATATTTCCGAACTACAGCATAATTGGAGTTTACGGATCGATCGAATCCCCAGCGATTCCTTAATTACCCCGATCCCTAGGGGCAAATGGCGCAATCAGCTTGATAGTGTGTCGGCCGAGTTTCAGCTATTCGATGGATTAGCTCGATCGTACCGGACTAAAACCGCTATCGATATCGCCAACGAATTGATCTCGAACGATCCCCTCGTCCGGCAGATTACCCGACAGATAACGAGTAGCTTCTGGTTTTTCCGCGAAATTCTTCCCTACGGAGAAGATTGCTTGCTGATCTCCCCGGAAAAAGTCCGCAAGCGTTTCTATGACAAGTTGCAGCGGCTTTATCGGCGCTACGAGTCCTGAAAAGATTTTCGTCGCTGCTCAATCAAGGCTTGACATCCTCACCGCCGTAAACGGACGGTGATTCCCAAACCTCACGATTTAGGTTTCTGCTTCTTTCCCGAAGGATTTTTCGCACCTGCCTTAACAGATTTACTCTGTTCTGGTCTTATGGTCGCTCTACAGACTGACA
>NZ_JADBTF010000016.1:0-4309 GCF_020246295.1 Microcystis sp. M090S1
AAGATAGTTAACGAAAACCAAGTTATTGCGGTAGAAAATCTCAATGTTAAAGCCATGGTACGCAATCATAATTTAGCTAAGGCTATTAGTGATTGTAGTTGGGGAATGTTTTGTACAATGCTCAAATACAAGGCAGAATGGCCAGGAAAAACCTATATCGAAGTTGATAGATTTTTCCCTAGTTCTAAAACTTGTCATGTCTGTCTAAATCAAGTAGGGAGTTTGTCCCTTGATGTTAGAACATGGACTTGTGAACATTGTCAAACAATCCATGACCCGGACATAAATGCGGCGATAAATATCAGAAATGAAGCCTTACGGATACTTGTACTGAGCAAAGCCGAAGTATTGTCGTTAGGAAAAGCGCGATACTGCCTATAGAGGGGATATAAGACCAAAAGCTGGGCGTAAGTCCGTCTTGAGGCAATCCCCCGTGAAATAGGAAGCTCTCAACGACCTTGAGAGTAGTTCACCAAAACCTTTAGAATAGACTTTCAAGTCAGTTCGATCGATCAGTCCCCTCTTGGAAAAAGGAAATTGTAACCATCGTGTCCACCAGTACCCTCGGCAATCAAGACAAAGAGCAGAAACCTAGTAGTGACTCGGATAGCTTTTTCCAAGGAGTCTCCAGAGTCGCAGGGGGGACTGTTCTCGGCCTGTTGATGGTATCCACGGCCGTGGTGACTGGGGCTGTGGTAGGATTGGCGATTAGTTACCGCAATCTACCCGATGTGAGGATTTTACGGGGTTACGTCCCCACGGAAACCAGTTATATCTACGATGTTAAAGGCAGACCCCTGACCAGCTTACACGGGGAAGCGAATCGGGAGGTGGTGGAACTCGATCAAATTTCTCCCAATCTAAAACGCGCCGTGATGGCGATCGAAGATAGCCATTTTTATCACCATCGTGGTATTAATCCTAATAGTATCGGCCGGGCAGTAGTGGCTAACTGGAAAAGTGGCGGTGTGGTGGAAGGTGCATCTACCATCACCATGCAGTTAGTCAAAAATATTTTTCTCTCCCATCAGCGCACCGTTAGCCGTAAATTAGCCGAGGCGGTCCTGGCAGTACGAGTGGAACAGGTTTTTAGCAAAAATGACATTCTGGAAATGTACCTCAATAATATCTATTGGGGTCATAATAATTACGGAGTGCAAACCGCCGCTAAAAGTTATTTTAATAAACCCGCCTCCGAGTTAAATTTAGCAGAATCGGCGATGATGGCTGGATTAATCCAAGCGCCGGAAGTTTATAGTCCTTTTAATAATTATAAAACCGCCAAGGAAAGACAGGCACTGGTTCTCAGTCGGATGCGTAGCTTAGGTTGGATTACCCCAGCACAGGAAGAGGCCGCTTTAAAGGAACCTCTGAAACTGGGTAAACCCACCGCTTGGCAAGAAAGTAAATTACCCTACGTTACCGATGCAGTGGTGGCAGAATTGCGGCAAAAATTTGGCAAGGAAACCCTAACGAAAGGGGGAATGCGGATTCAAACCACGATCGATCTCGACTTTCAAAACATGGCCGAGTCTACCATCCAACGGGCCTATAATAGCTTGCGTGGTCGCGGTATTCGTACCAAAGACCTACAAATTTCTCTAGTCGCAGTGGATCCCCGCACCCATTTCGTCAAGGCGCTCGTCGGTGGCGTTGATTACAATAAAAGTCAATTAAACCGCGCCATCCAATCCCGTCGTCAACCGGGGTCAGCTTTTAAACCTTTCGTCTATTATACTGCCTTCGCTAGTGGTCGTTTTACCCCCGAAACGGTGATTAATGATGCTCCCGTACGTTTTCGCGAGGCCGGCGGCTTCTATAGCCCAAAAAACTACGGTGGCGGCTTTTCTGGTCCGGTTTCCCTGCGTAGCGCTCTGATGCAGTCTCTGAATATTCCCGCAGTTGTTCTCGGTCGTCGCGTCGGGATAAATAAAGTCATTGAAGTCTGTCGTCTGTTGGGTTTCGAGAGTCCTTTAATTGCCGTCACCTCTTTACCTTTGGGATCCGTGGATGTGACTCCTCTGGAAATGGCGGGGGCCTACGCTACTTTTGCCAGTAATGGCTGGCATTCTAAGCCTACCTTTATCATGCGTGTTACTGATAGCCGCGGTAACGTCATGCTCGATAATACACCCAAACCGAAGCTAGTTTTAGACCCCTGGGCCACCGCTTCTCTCAATTCTGTCCTACAGGGAGTTATTCAAGGGGGAACAGCCACTTCGGCCCAAATCGGTCGTCCAGCAGCGGGAAAAACCGGTACTACCGATAACGAGAAAAATGTCTGGTTTGTTGGTTATGTTCCCCAATTAGCCACGGCAGTATGGATTGGAGATGACCAAAATCGCACTTTAGGTAAAGGTATCACTGGTGGCGGTTTTGCCGCTCCCATTTGGCGTGATTTTATGGCACAAGCACTTAAAAATGAACGAGTAGAATATTTTCCCTCTCCCTCCAAATTCCGCAAACCAACAGTTAAGTAGATGGTTAATCTAATTGGTTTGATCGTAATTTATCGATCGAGTAAAGGTGGCTATGTTAAAAATGAAACCCACGCTTTGAGCCTTTAGGTTTCCTACGATTAATAGGTAAGTTACCATGAGTACCATCCAAGTTCAAATTCCCGACTCATTACAGAAAAGTTTAGATGATCTAGCGGCTCGTGATGGAATTTCGATCGATCAATTTATCTCTACTGCGATCGCTGAGAAACTTTCAGCGTTGATGACAGAAAATTACCTAATAGAAAGGTCCAAAAAGGGAAGTCGAGAAAAGTATCAGGCAATCTTAACAAAAGTTCCCGATGTTGAGTCAGAAGCCTATGACCGGCTGCCGACTGTCTGACATATCACTGCACCAGACTTTGTGCTAGACTTTGACAAGGCGGGTGAGTTCAACCGTTAGGCTGTCTTTTAATCCAATTAGTTTGATCGTAATTTCATAATATGAGCGAAGTCTTGAATTTGACTGGATTTATTAGAGATGTAAAATATACAGCCTGTCTAACAGAATCTTTAGACAGAGTATGTTTGGAACAATTTGATGTTAATGAATCCAGAGCTTATGGAATTATAGAGGCACAAAATACAGAAGTCGCTTATTCCAAGTGGGTTTCCCCTAAGCGAACCAGAAGTTATCCATTTGCCAGAATTTATAACACATATAATGCATCAAAAATATTGACAATAATACCGATTATTAAAGATGAGGGAAGAGATGGAGACTTAGATAAGCTTCAATATTCTACAGTTTCATGGATGAATTTACTCAATATATATATAGTTCTTGGATACTATGAAAATGCGGAGAAAAGTCAAAAAACGAAACAGGAAAATAAACACAAACTTACCAAACAAAAGTTTAATAATGAATTTATTAAGAATCAAATAAAAGAAATTTTAAATTATAAGCAAAGTGCTTTACATTGGAATAAAAGTTTATTAGAAGAAAAGTTTACTTCGACTTTTCAACAGGCTCTTAATTCTTATAAAAATATCTCTGACAATACTGGTGTTTTTACTCATTCTCAAGCTAGTATGGGACAATATCTAAAAGCAGTTATGCTTGATTTTGAAGAATTCAAAAATATATCTCTAAAAGGCTCTAAAATGGCAAGTGAAAGGGAATCAGTTACAGTACATAAACATGAATATTTAGTCGATGGAAGGAAAGCAAACTTCTGTATTGAAAACTATTTGGGAGGAACTTATTATCTAGCACCAGACGAAATTTTATATATAAAAGATCAATATTACATTCAGGAGTCTAAAAATTCTACAAGGAAGGGGCTGCCAGATTTAACTGATATACAAGATGGTCTTTTTAAATTAATTCTGTATTCCAATATAGACTCCATTAACTTAAACAATCAATCCATAAATTTTGTGTCAAAGTTAAAACTTACAGGTAAAGGTATTAAAGACAAAATTACTTTACCTTGTCAATTGGAAAATCTAGAAAAATTTCTTGTGTTAAACTCGGATAATCTGAAGGAGAGAGAGCAGGAAATAATTAGAAAGCTTTTAGTTGAAGTTCAAACCAATAAAAAGCTCGAAATCGAGATAGGAGCTAATTAGTAAATAAAATGTCAAAAATTAAAAGTCCCTTGCGTTATCCGGGGGGGAAATCCCGGGCAATTAAGCAAATTTTGCCGCAAATTCCTGTGAATATTAGGGAATATCGAGAACCTTTTTTTGGTGGGGGTTCTGTATTTTTTGCTGTTAAGCAACTCTTTGGACAACAAATAAAAACCTATTGGATTAATGACTTAAATTATGATTTATATTGTTTCTGGCAATGCGCTCAAGAAAAT
>NZ_JADBTF010000160.1:0-4933 GCF_020246295.1 Microcystis sp. M090S1
GTACGGGCGAAGCATTCGGGCAATAACCTATCGGTGAAACCGTAGATTTTTTATCCGAATGCTTCGCCCCTACAGGACGCGGGCCGATGAAGACGCAAGGTTTTGAAGCACGATTCTCTCAAAATCTTGCACCTGTTTCGCTCGTAAAGCCACAAAACCCTTACCTTGCCTACATTTCACCTTTATTCAGCAAGCCCTAATTAGTTAATACCAATAACTAGAACTTTGTTGAGGTTCAGGGGCAAAAGCTAACCAGTAGGGGAATTGTAAAAGAGCGAAATTGAGCCGTTCTTCGGTATCATCGATGATAATGAGCGGTGAATACTTATCCTCGATTAAACGTTCCGCTTTTTGAATTAAAGCTTCGGGAGACTCAAAGAGAACGATGCCGCGGTCTGGTCCAAAATCGGCGCGGGAAATGCCGAGACAATCTTGGAGGCCGCGCCGCCATTCGCCTAAACGTTCGGGACTATTAGCCAGAACTAGAGAACGGAAGCGATCGCCCTGTAATTCCGCCATAATCGAGATAATTGCCGAAGCGACCAGAATATTCTGGAGACGGCTGCCCATACCGCGAACAGTACCCCGGCCCCCCTGTTTAAAGAACCACTGTTGCACCCGTTCGGCGTGAATTGGTTCAAAAGTGCGCCGTAATTGCCAAGGGGGACCGTAATAATCAGGACGACTGCGATAACGGTCTAAAAGAGTTTGGATGCGCTGATTTTGCTCAGAAAAGCCCTGTCTAGGGGTGGATTGCCCCACCGGTTCCGATTCATAACCCGAACGGTTAGAACGACGGGGTTCTTGCCAATTATCCTGGCCCTGGTTACTGGTGCGGGGGGGACGGGGACTTTCTTCGCGATAATCCCGGCCTTGACTGCCACGGGATGGGCGCGGGTTTTCCTCCCGTTCGGTCCGCAGGGGGGGTTCCACGGAGCGGGGGGATTTTTCGGGGGTTTCAAAACGGGGTAATTCCAACTGTTCGGCAGCCGCAGCCAAATCCTGTAAACTGCCCACCAGATAGTCTTTAAATCCCTGAACCCGCACGGCCATATCCTGGGAGACTCCGGCGAAACTACTCCGCATTTCCTGCCGAATACGCTCACGACGGCGTTCTAACTGTTCGATCGCCAATTCTAAAGCCTGTTTGCGTTGTTCTAGGTCTTTTACGCCTTCCTTGAGCATTCTTTCGATTTGAGCTTTGATATCCCCTAGTTCTTCGGCGATCAAGCGTTCTTTTTCCGCTTTTAACGCCGAGATTTCTGCCGCTAGGCTCTGTTTTTGCCGTTCTAGAGCCGAGATTTCCTCCCGCAGGGGTTGCGCTTGCGCTGGGGGAACTAATTCGCCTTCGGGGGCGATTTCCGATGGCAGGGGATTCTCTACCGGGCGATCGTTCCAGAGATCATCAAAACTAAATTCTTCGACAGATTCATCGGGTAAGTCTGTCATTTTGTCAAGGGGTAAAACATTAAAATCTTCTGAATTCATCGGCTTTAGAAATGCAGAGCGAACAAAGGGCCAAGGCAGGCAATTAAGTAAGTGGTTCTAATTAATAGACGATAGATATTGCCTTTGATCCCCCCTGCCCCCCTTAATAAGGGGGGTGCCGATAGGCGGGGGGATCCCCCCCTGCCCCCCTTAATAAGGGGGGTGCCGATAGGCGGGGGGATCTGACAATTTTTAACACTTACCTACTTAAGACGCTATTAGCTAGATTTTATTTTAACTCAATCTTAGTTCGCTTCTGAGTCGATCGCTTGCGATGCTGCTAAAGGATAGTATTTTTCGAGGCACAGTCTCAGGGTTGCGCTGTCAAAGATAATGGGCAAAAAATGAATGCTGTTAATTTCTTTGAAATAAAATAGGATCGGGACTTTATTCCAGAAAATCCGCCAATTTTGCCATTCTTGGTAGGGAAAGGAGCGAATTTGTTGCCCGGACAGATAGACATCTAAGGAAGTGGGGGTAAACTGGAGGCGAATGCGGGTAGTCTGGAACATCAAGAATAGCCCTAACAGGGAGAAAATTATGCCCAGCCAGACCTGTAAAAAGAGTAAAGGCAGCGATAAAATTACCAAAAACAGGGGAATTCGATAGTTAGGAGCCAGTTCGATCGTTCCTGTTACTTCTTGCGGGGAAATAGTTTTCATTGGTGTCCCTATCGGCAGTCAGCCAAAATATCTTCGCTTCTAGTTTATCGCATTGTTTTTCCAGAGGCGATCGAGATAATCGAGACTCGATCGGGGATGATCTGGTAGTGTCATGGCATCGTAGAAGGAGACTTTACCCCCATAGGCGCGCCGGAGATTAAAATCGGTTAAGACCTTAGATCGTTGATCGGCGAGGATCAATTCTTTATTTAAGAGGATTAAATCAGCAAAATGGGTGATAGATTCGCCTAAATCATGGTTAACCACCAGGACAATTTTATTTTCTTGGGCTAACTCACCAAAGATATTAAAAAGAACCCCCTCGGTTTTTTGATCTACCCCAACGAAAGGTTCATCAAAACAGAAAATCTCCGCTTCTTGGGCCAAAGATCTGGCTAAAAAGACTCTTTGCTGTTGTCCCCCCGACAGCTGACCGAGGGGACGATGGCGTAAATCAGCCATTTCCACCCGTTCTAGGGCATTTAAAGCCTGTTGACGACTAATATGGGAAAAAGGACGAAACCAACCCGTTTTTCTGACTCTCCCCATCATTACCACATCCCAAGCGGTGACGGGATAGGTCCAGTCGATTTGAGATCTTTGGGGAACATAAGCGACTTTATCCAGTTGTTGCTGTAGAGATTGCCCTTGATAGTTAACGCTTCCCTGTTGTACGGGAATTAATCCTAGCATGGCTTTGATCAGGGTACTTTTGCCCGCACCGTTGGGACCGATAATACCGGTTAATCGTCCTGGATAAATTTTCAGGGTGATATCCCGTAGGGCTTCCACGCCGCGATAATATACTCCCAGATGACTAACTGTAATTGTCCTTTGCATAGTTGTTACCCTGAGTCTCCAGTTCTAGCATAACTAAAAATGAGACAATTATGAAGCAACCATGAAAAGATTATGAAAGATAGCTAGGGTGAGATCAATCGCCACTCAGTAAAGCTTCCACGAATTCGTAACTGGAAAAAGGCCGCAGATCCTCGATTCCTTCCCCAGCACCCACAAAGCGAATCGGTAGGTTAAGCTGACGCGCCACGGCAAGGGCAACACCCCCTTTAGCTGTACCATCGATTTTAGTCAGGATCACGCCGCTTAATTGGGCAGCTTCCGAGAAAACCTCGGCCTGTCGCAGCCCGTTTTGTCCTAAAGTGGCATCGAGAACTAGAAGCGATTCCACCACGGCACTCTCAGCTTTTTTGTCGATAATGCGGCGAATTTTGCTTAATTCTGCCATTAAGTTCTTTTTATTCTGCAATCTTCCCGCCGTATCCACTAAGAGTAATTCTACCTCCCTGGATTTAGCGGCTTCGATGCCATCGTACACCACGGCGGCCGGGTCGGTATTTTTGCCCGGGTTGGCAATTACTTCGACTTGCGATCGCTCTCCCCAAACTTTCACCTGTTCCACGGCAGCAGCGCGAAAGGTGTCGGCAGCGGCGATCATACAGCTATAGCCAGATTGTTTAGATAAATGGGCTAATTTGCCGATAGTCGTCGTTTTACCCACTCCGTTAACTCCTGTGAGCATCCAGATATTTAATTTGCCTTTTTCTGGCTCAAAACCGGGGTTGCTATAATTGGCTAAAGGTGCATCTAAAATCTCGCGGATAATTTCTTTGAGATATTCGATCGCTTTTTCGGGGGGCAAAGCTTCCTGTTTTAGCTTATTTTGGAGGGTAGTGATAATATAATCGGTGGCATCTACCCCCACATCGGCCTGAAGCAATAAAGCTTCGATTTCCTCCACCGCATCTTGATTGAGGGGACCCTGACCGACCACGGCCTTAAGCTGATTGACCAAGCTGCGGCGCGTTTTGCCTAAACCCTGACGCAATTTTTTTAACCAAGTGATTTCTTCTTCCGAAACGTCCTCTGCTTGTCGTCCCTGATTGGCTAAAACTTTGGCGGACCAGATAAAGTCCTCATCTGGTTCTGTAGGGGTTTCGATGGCGGTTTCTTTGAGAATTTCGAGGCGATCGGATTTTTTCAGCCATGCGGGGGTATTATCCTCGGTTTCTTCTTCTTTAACCGGTTCTTCCTCTTGCAGAGGTTCGGTTTCAGCAATAGATGTCTCAGGGGTTTCGCTCACGACGGCCTCGGCCGTGGCTTTTTTCTCTTGAATATTTTTAAAGGCTTTTTTGGCCCAATCTAAATAGTCTTCCTGACTGGTTGCCTCGCTGGGGGTTTCCTCTACGGGTGCAGGGGGTGCTTGTTCTTGTTCGGGTTGGACTTTCTGACGACGGAACCAGTTAAACATAGGAGAAACTAAACATAAAACTATTTATCTAGTTTATCTTAACTCTTGAAGTGAGCAATTTTGATACTTAGATTTTTAATTATGGATTTCTCCGCATTTTTTGCCAGAGATTAAGGAAAAAATATGATCCGAGTAACTCAATTGATAACCTTGCTCAAGGATAACTTTATCTCTTTTTAGGGAAATGCTGTATCCTAGAAAATAGAATAGGAAGGAGAGTCAAAAATGTTAACCGCTACTGAAACTAAATATTATACTCCCGAAGAATATCTCGCCCTAGAGGAAACGTCCGAGGATAAAAATGAATATCGTCAAGGAGAAATTATCCCAATGGTAGGAGCCACCACTAATCACAATCAGATTTGTCTAAATTTTTGCCGTAATTTTCCCTTAAATATCAATAATCAAGATTATTATACCTACATGGAAACGGTGCGTTTATGGCTGTCAGATTATAGTATTTACACCTATCCCGATGTGATGGTGATTAAAGGTCAACCTCTCTATCAAGGGA
>NZ_JADBTF010000161.1:0-7398 GCF_020246295.1 Microcystis sp. M090S1
AATTAACAGGATGTACTCTCAGACAATTTCAAGAGAGATAGGCTTTTAGTGGCTTGGGAACAAGCTTTATCAATTTATTCATAATCAATATTGGCAGAGGATTAAAGATTAGTTATTGTGACTAACTCTTTTGGTTAGAACAAGATAAATTTGAGAATCTTCGGTCAAATTTATTGACTCAAAATCCGCTGTACTTAATTTAAATGAATCAACCCTAGGGGGAAGGGGGGATCGGCACCCCCCTTATCAAGGGGGGAAGGGGGGCAGAGGGGATCGAACCTAAAATTCATTTTTAATTTAATTATAACCAACAACTTAATAACTGGATTTGGTATCAGTTATAGGTAAAAACTTCGCTACTTTCTTTTCACTGATTACTGATTACTGATCACTGACAAGCCCCTAATTTTTAGGTTTTTGAGGCGTTGAGGGAATTAAAACGAGGGGAAAGATAGGCGACTAAAACCCCGAGGGCAAAACCAATTAAATTGCGGAAAAGGGGCAGTAATTCACTGGTGCGAGTAACCACCGGTCCGATGCCAAAAGCAACGAAGAGGATAAACCAGAGGGGAGAGACAATTAAAACCCATTGCCAAGCGAAAACCTGTCCTTCTTTGCGAGGAATACCGGCAAAACCGAAGACTAAACCGCCGACAATTGAGGTAATTAAAGTTAAGATCCACTGTTCCTTCGGTAAACCCGGGACTACCGCACAACCACCTTTAACTAAACAGCCTTTTACCGTGTCTAAGGATTGTACGATCGCGTTATTTTCGCCATTTTCCCGGACAAAATACATATTACCGAAACGGGCCTGTAATTCGATCCAAAAAGTGCGGGGTAAAAATTCATAGACGGCATCACCAATACTAAAAGATAGTAGATTACCGCCCCGACCATCGGCCACTAGGAGAATACTTTTATCATCCAATCCCCAGAAATTAATCACTGCCCGGCCAGGGCTGCGGTCATATTGGGTTAAAACTCGCATTTTCCAGCCCGTTTCCCCTTGAAATGTCTCGATATCTCGGATTAATGCTTCTTCCTGTTTTGCGGGTAGATAATTGGCTAAATCAACGATCGGAGTGGCTTGATTGGGCAGTAATTCGGGATTATTCACCGCTAGAGCTTGATCCGGGCAGATAATCCAACCCAGACAGCTAATGACACCAATTACAAGAGCGATCGAGATTCCTCGGCAAAAACGATTGAGCATAGCACTTCTAGACAATGAGAATTTTTTCAGCAAGGGTGTAGGCTAACTTTCAGTTTCTTTACACTTATTTACTTTATCTTAAGGGAATTCTCAACTTTAGTCACCCAGTTATCAGGAGTCGGTCATCAGGAGTCTGTCTTCAGGAGTCAGGAGTTGAGAGTTGGGGTTTTAGGGAGTTGGGGTTTGAGGGTTTGGGGGTATTAGTTGAAATTCCCCTATCTCCCCACTCCCCCATTTCCCCATTTCCCACTTCCCACTTCCCCATCTGCTTAACTGCGTTTCCAAGTATTCCAAGCGACTTTAAAACCGATCAAGAGGCGACGGCTGCCACGATCGAGCTTGCTAAGACCAGCTTTAGCACTACCGAGACTGCGATCGACTCCCTGGGCAACTTGGCGGGTACTTTTGACCCCTTCATCGATATTTTCGGTTAATTCGCTGATTTCTGCCCCTGTCAGGCGAATTGCTTCTAGAGTCGGGGGAAATTCCCGATGGAGGGTATCGAATAATTTTTCGGCACTCCGGGCTGCCCGGGCTAACTCTTGCAGGGCAGGCAAAGCAGCGATGAAAACCGCCGTTAAACTAACGGCGACTAGCAGTAAAGAACATCCTAGCCAGAAAATAGGTTCGGTCATTTAATGGTCATTCGAGTGATGATTATCGGCTTGGGGGGATTCTTCCGAGTCGGGGAAAGGATTGTCCGTGGCTAGACTTTGACTAGCTTCGATTCCGGCTGTCACCGCCTCTTTTAATCTCATTAAAGTATCATCCCAATTACGCCGGGCTGATTCCGATAGGCGATCGGCCTGCAATTGCACCGTCGTGGTCAGATCTTCGGCTAATTCAGGCAAAGCCCGCGCGGATTTTTGCAGAATTCGACGGGTTTCTTTTCCAGATCTGGGCGCTACTAATAAACCCGCCACTGCCCCGATCGCACTGCCCACTAAAACCCCGACGACGAATAAGCCACCGTTACCGTTATTTTTATCTGCCATAGGATTGCCCTTGTACTTAATTCCCAATTTTACGAGGAATTACACTTCTCTTGTGCAGTTTCTTCGGCAAAAATTTTGGACTGTTGCTCTTGGCAAGCAAAAACAGACCTAGAAGGGATAACTTGAGAAAAAACTAGCGATCGGGCAAAACCCGATTTTATTGCTGACTTTGAGCCAATAAGGGAGTGAAAAAGAAGAACCTCTGGGAGTCTTGCCGTGTTTCGACCCCAAAGGTTCCTCTTATGCTGAACTTATACTCCTCACACAATATTTATATTACACACAACCCGCTGCTTTTGTCAAGGGGTTTCTGAAATTTTTTCCACAGACCTCTGGCCAAATTAATTTCCCAGGGTCGGTAGGCGCTCTTGCCGGGGACGGCTATCATACTGAATCACTGGTTAAGACTGTCTATGAGAGCCGGAGCTGCGGAGCGGGGAGAGGGAGTTTTAGCATTTGTACTAAAATTCTCAAGAGGCAGTTTAAATACAGTACAGCGTATCAACTATTGCCTTCAAGCCATGTTTTTAAATCTCGTTCTGGTTTAGCCACATTAAATAAATGTAAACCAAAATCCTCTGAAATATCTTGACAAATTTTCACTCCTCTGATGCTGTTGCCTTTTTCATCTAAAAGGGGCGAAAAAGTTCCAATTCCCAACTGATGGGGGACTACTGCCGTAATTCCGCCACCGACACCGCTTTTTGCTGGTAATCCTACCCGATAGGCCCATTCTCCTGAAGCGTCGTACATTCCACAGGTAAGCATAACACTGATCACATCTTGAACGTAGTGTTCATCGATCGCCCGTATTCCTGTGATTGGGTTGACACCTCCATTAGCCAAGGTAGCGGCCATCAGGGCTAAATCGTGAGCATGGACGAGGATGGCGCATTGTTGACAGTAAAGGTCGAGGGTTTCTTCAATTTTATCGCTAACCATGCCAAAATTTAGCATCAGATAGGCCATGGCCCGATTACGATTGCCGGTGGATTTTTCCGAGAGAAAAACGGGGACATTAATCTCGTGATCCCTACCCGTATAGCGTTTAAACATTTCTAAAATACGTTTTAGCCTTTCCGTGGCATTCTGTCCGGTGATTAAATCCGTGGTAGCGATCGCACCAGCATTAACCATAGGATTATAGGGACGATTGGTTTTTTCATCGAGAATAATCGAGTTGAAAGCTTCCCCCGTGGGTTCAACACCGACTTTACTATTAACGTATTCCCTTCCGTGATCTTCTAGGGCTAATCCAAAGACAAAAGCTTTAGAAATCGATTGTACTGTAAAGGTTTGCTGACAGTCTCCCACCTCAAAAATCTGACCGTCAGTGCTAATTACAGAAATACCAAACCATTCTGGAGCTGCTAGGGCTAATTCAGGAATATAATCGGCGATCTTACCCGTCTGTAAATCAGAGTATTTGTCGTGAAGATAGTTAAGATAGTTGCGAAAAGGATAGACCAACTTTTGACCAGAATTGACCGGACTAATAAAATCTTTTGGGGAAGCCATAGAGGAGCATAACAGTTATCTTAATAATGAGTGACAAAGTTGTGGTTTTGGCTAGTCAGTGGCCGGTATTGAGGAGACGATGCCCAATGAAGTTATAATTAGATTAACTGCCGTAATTTTGCTTGTAAAGTCTTTTTGCCGAATTTAGTTACAGTTTGTTGACGCAACCATTGCGGGTGACAACGTTGATCCTGACCTAGCAAAATTTCTAAACAAGCTTGAGCCACCTTTTCGGCATCTCGATAGGGAACGCGCCACCCCACCAAACCATCCTGCAGCGGTTCTGCTGAACCGTCCTCATCTCCAGAAATCACGGGAATACCACAGGCCATCGCTTCTAGGTAAACAATCCCGAATCCTTCCCGGGAGGGCATAACGTAAGCATCGGCTAAACGATAATGGTCGGCTAATTCCTCCGTCGGGACAAAACCCGCGAAAATTACCTGTTTATCCACTCCTAACTGCTTGGTTAAAGCTTCTAACCTGGGGCGGTCGTCCCCACGTCCAATGACTAGATATTTTACTTCGGGATAAGTCTCTAGAATTGTCGGCAGGGCCCGAATGGTAACATCTACCCCTTTATAGATATCCCCCGACCACAACCGGGCCACTGTTAATAAAACTTTGGCATTTTCCCTATCATATTTTTTGATTAATGTCAAGGACTTTTCACCTAAATTAAACTTTTCCTCATCCACCACACAGGGGAGAATTGCTACTTTGTTGGGATCGATAGCGTTAGCCTTACACATAAGATCGCGACTGTAACGGCTAATTGTCCAGATCGATGCGGCCGCTTGCAGGGCCTGTTTTTGGGAATTTGGTAAAGGTTCCCAGACTTCTTTGCCGTAGGTGAGGACGGTGTAGGGTATGCCTAAAGCTTGACAGTAAAGACGGGTGAGGGGGGCTAAATTTATATGACCACAAAAAACCCGTTGGGGACGTTTCTGGAGGAGAGAAACTAGAAACTTAAGGGCTAATTGAATGCGTCCGAGAGTTGCTGAGTTATTTTTCAGGTAATGAAAGGTAATACCTTGATTTTTGAAAGGATTAGGACAATCAGGGGCATCCCGCAGTAAAAAAACCTCGGCCGCCTCGCAATCGGGCAAAGTGAGATAAGCTTGCAGGACATCCTTGATATAGGATTGAATACCGCCTTCTTGGGAAAAAATCTCTAAAAATAGGAAGATATGAGGCATCATAGAACGTCAGCGTCAAAAAGTTTTAGGTTTGGCGAAAAAATTTTCCCCGATCTCTTATCTGTACTATCACACTTTCTTGATCTATTTCGATCGTCTCCCCAGTAATAGCTCCTAACCGCTAACAGTCCGAAAAAGAACAATCTGGTGGCTCTTCTTGAGTTTAACTGCCAGAATAAGGGGAATTCCGATGCTGATAGCTAAAATAACTGATATTAGTCAGTTTAGCTCATAATGCTGGTCAAGGCGATAGATAAAAAGTGAAGGACGGGGAAATAGTCATAATTTTCCCGGATGCCAAAGATCAAGCTATTTCTTTGTCCCTTGTGTCATCGGGGAATCTTCCCTTTTAACGCTAGATATAGCGGTGTGCAGTCGTATGAGGTACAGTGTCACGAGCTATAAACCATGCTAGGCAAAGCTTGGTCTGTATCTCACTCAAGCGCTTACCGCTATATTTTCAGGAATTGCTAGAGACAAAAAAAATTAAAGT
The DNA here is from genome assembly GCF_020246295.1 of Microcystis sp. M090S1. NCBI lineage: Bacteria > Bacillati > Cyanobacteriota > Cyanophyceae > Chroococcales > Microcystaceae > Microcystis > Microcystis sp. M090S1. The sequence continues at coordinate 5,422 of NZ_JADBTF010000161.1, forward strand.
TCCTCAACTGCCCTAGCAAAGGTTACAAATGCCCCCAGAACAGTTAAGCTTATTTTAGTCTCTGTAATTGCTTTTATGGCTCATTTGACTTCTGAAAGACTCAATTTAACCACAAAAATCGCCTATGGCGCGGGGGATTTGGGACCGGCTATCACTGCCAATATCTCGGTATTTTACCTGCTATTTTTCCTCACTGATGTGGCAGGATTACCAGCAGGATTAGCTGGTAGTGTGCTGATGGTGGTGAGAATTTTCGACGCTATTAACGATCCGATCATTGGCATGTGGAGCGATCGAACTCGTACTATCTGGGGTCGTCGCTTACCATGGATGTTATTGGGGTCGATTCCCTTCGGAATTAGCTATTTTTTACTGTGGTTAATCCCGACTAATAACCAATTATGGCTATTTTTATATTATATTTTTATTGGTATTATCTTTAATTTAACCTATACAGTAGTCAATCTTCCCTACCAGGCACTCACCCCTGAATTAACCCATGATTATAATGAGAGAACCCGCTTAAATAGTTTTCGTTTTGCCTTTTCCATCGGGGGCAGCATTCTCTCATTAATTCTCTATATTATCGTCTCATCGTCCTATGCCAACGATCTCCATCAAGCTTTTTTATTGTTAGGTGTAGTTTGTGCTTTAATGTCGATTATAGCAGTTATTTGGTGCGCTTTAGCTTTACAAGAACGAGGAGCAAAAGCGATTCTCAATTCTCCCCAGAAAAAAGTTTTGGCAATTGCTTTTATAGTTATCGGTGCGCTTTCCTCGGTCTATGGACTAGGAAAAATTGGGGTGAATCCCAGAGACTTTATCGCTATTTCCACAATTTTATTAGGAATAGAAGGGATAGTTTCGGGGTTAACCCTTTACTATGGCAAAACTGAAAATCATCTCAAGGATAGCGCGGCAATTAAACAGAGAGAAGCGGATAATAATACCGAAACTATTCCCCTGAAAGAACAATTAAAAATAGTTTTTGGTAATCGTCCCTTTTTATACGTTATTGGCATCTATCTTTGTGCTTGGTTAGGAGTACAATTAACTGCCTCGATTTTGGTTTACTACGTCGTCAGCTACATGAGACTATCGGAAGCAGAATCGGGTTTAGTCGCTTTGGCAGTACAGGGAACAGCTTTAGTGATGTTATTTTTCTGGCAAGCAGTTAGTCAGAAATTAGACAAAAAGATAGTCTATTTTTTAGGGATGACATTCTGGATTATTGCCCAAATTGGTTTATTTTTGCTCCAACCAGGAGAAATAACTTTAATGTATGCTTTGGCAGTTTTGGCAGGATTTGGCGTATCTGTGGCCTATTTAATTCCTTGGTCAATGGTTCCCGATGTGATTGAATTAGACGAATTAGAAACAGGAAAACGTCGAGAAGGTATTTTTTATGCTTTCATGGTACTTTTGCAAAAAATTGGTTTAGCTTTGGGGTTATTTCTTGTCGGTATTGCTCTAGAAACATCGGGTTTTAAACCGAGAATCCCAGGAGAAGCAATTCCCCTGCAGCCAGATAGTGCTTTAATAGCAATTCGCCTAGCAATTGCTCCTTTACCGGCATTTTTTCTGATCATTAGCTTAATTCTTGCCTATTTTTATCCAATTACTCGCCAAGTTCACGCCGAAATTTTAGACCAATTAGCAACAAGAAGACAAGAGGAAAAGTAAACATCAGTTTTTTGAGAAACACTGTCAGTTAAACCCCGTAATAATTTTTCTTCTTCAGGTTCCAATCGTTTTGTAAATTATCAAGACAAAGTTATACTAAATCCGTTGAGTATAGGCTATACTTTGCACGGCTATAACTTGCATTTTTTACTCAAAGACAATAATATAGTTTAAGAGTCATAATTAGAAGCAAAGCACTCATTGAAAACATGATTAACCTAGAATTCACGGAAGAAGAAAAGAACTCACTGTATTATGAAAGATTTCATCATCCTCATCCCCGGGTTCAACTGA
>NZ_JADBTF010000162.1:0-7480 GCF_020246295.1 Microcystis sp. M090S1
CACCCCACACCCCACCCCCCACACCCCACTTCCCCATTCCCCCCCTTCCCCATTCCCCCACACCCCTGACTGATAAATGATTACTATTCATTGATAACTGATGCCAGGGCCTGACGGGCAATTTTTGTGACGTAGAGGGTGACGGCAACGGTGGCGATAAAACCGCTCAGGCGAATAGTCCATGGTAAAACTGGGTTAGTGGCTGGTGCCGAGGTCCCGATAGTGGCAAGACTGCCCGCTAAAGAGCCAATATAAACATACATTATCGTCCCCGGAATCATGCCTGCGGAACCTAGTAGATAATCTTTCAGGGAAACCCCGGTGACACCATAGGCATAATTGAGCAGATTAAAAGGAAATATGGGAGATAACCGGGTTAAAAGCACTATTTTTAAACCTTCTCTCCCTACAGCTTCATCGATAGCTTGAAATTTACTATTACCTTGAATTTTTTCCGCCACCCAACCCCTAGCCAGATAACGTCCCACCAGAAAAGCGACAGTAGCGCCGATAGTTGCCCCGATAAAGACGTAAAAAGAGCCTAAAACCAGGCCAAAAACCACACCAGCCCCTAAAGTCAGGATTGAACCTGGAAAAAAGGCCACAGTAGCTAGAATATAGATAATTATAAACGCGATCGCTCCCACGGCTCCCAAACTATCCACCCAAGTTAAGGCATGGAAAAGAATAGTTTGAGGATTAAAACCTGTGGAGGCACTGGATTGGAGGGCAAAAGCGGGGGGAGTAGTCAGGAAAAAAACAAGGCTAAATGTAGTTAATAACAGTAAATGCCTGATAGTCACAGTTTTTCCCGAAGGTAAAAACTTGGAAATAATCATAAAAAGTCCCTATAAGGAATGAAAAAAGAGAGATTGAACTATAAAAGCGAATTAAATAGAACTGGGGGCTATTCTACCGCGATTATCATTGTTTAGACCAGAAAGCCAATCCTGAAAATTCCCAGAAAATCCCCCTCTCTGGGAGAAGATAGGACAAGCAACAGCCCGGTAAATTTTGCTGTTTACTTGATAAGCTAAGAGGTATCTTAACTGCCTATCCTTAGATTAGCTAAATCTCCCCTAATCCCTTTACTTTTGCCTCTTGCCCCTTGCAAGAGTGCCTCTTGCCTCATCTCAATAAGCAATTTAAATGCGCGGGCAGCTTATTACACCTTGCCGTCTCTGGGGAAAAAATGTCACAATTAGAAATAATTAGCATTCGATATAGCAATTAATCTATGAAAATCATCCCCAAGGTCAAGGCCCCTACCTTCCTGCAAATGGCACAATGGATCATTAATCCTGTAGCTTTTATGGAAAATGCCGCCCGCAAGCATGGCGATATTTTTAGCACAAAAGTGGGTTTAACTGTAGATAATTTTATCTTTGTCAGTAGTCCTTCGGCCCTACAACAAATTTTAACTAATGACCGTAAACAATTCTCGGCACCGGGGGAAGCCAATCGGATTATTGCCCCGATTATTGGTGATTATTCTGTCGTCATGTTAGACGGAGACATCCACAAAAAACGCCGTCAGCTTTTATTGCCACCTTTTCACGGGGAAAGAATGCGTTTCTACGGCGATTTAATCCGCGATATTACCCTGAGAGTAATGGCAGAATTGCCCCAAAATCAACCTTTTAAGGCCCGTTCAGCGACCACAGCGATTGCTTTACAAGTAATTATGGAGGCAGTTTTTGGAATTAGTCAAGGGGAACGTTATCAAACCCTGAAAAAAACTCTCGCTGAAATGCTCGATATTTTTAACTCTCCGGTGATGGCTTCTTTGTTATTTTTCCCAATTTTGCGGGCTGATTTTGGTGCTTGGAGTCCCTGGGGAAAATACCAGCGTTACCAAGAAAAAATTGATGATATTATCTATACAGAAATTGCCGAAAGAAAAGCTAATCCTAACCCCAATCGCACCGATATTTTATCACTCCTGATGTCGTCCCGGGATGAAGAAGGCAACCCGATGAGCGATAAGGAATTGCGCGATGAATTAATGACCTTATTATTCGCCGGTCATGAAACCACAGCCACCGCTATGTCTTGGGTGCTCTACTGGACTCATCGCTATCCAGAAATTAAAGCAAAAATTCTCCAAGAAATAGCCACTTTAGGAGATAATCCTAACCCCATTGACATAACTCGATTACCCTATCTTTCGGCAGTTTGTTCGGAAACTTTACGCATTCATCCCGTGGGAATGTTAACTTTTCCGCGAGTAGTGCAAGAACCAGTAGAACTAGATGGTTATCCTTTAGAAAAAGGGACAATTCTTATGGGTTGTATTTATCTGGCCCACCACCGCGAGCAAACTTTCCCCGATTCCCATACTTTTAAACCGGAACGCTTTTTAGAAAAACAATTCACCCCCTACGAATATATGCCTTTTGGTGGTGGGGCGCGTCGTTGTATCGGGGAAGTTTTAGCTATCTACGAGATGAAAATCGCCATCGCCACAATTTTGGCCAATTATCAGTTAACTCTAGTTAATAATACCCCCGAAAAACCCAGCCGCCGCGGTGTAACCCTTGCTCCCTCGCGAGGAGTTCCCATGGTCTTAAAAGGACGACGGGAACCTCTGGTGACTGCCCCCATGCTCGCCGAAATTTCTTAAAAAAACTGACAAACTATTGTACAATCAGAGTTGTGGTATCCCATATCATAACTCTGTTTTTTTGTCAATAAAATTGGGGATAATTATGGTCTTAATTCGTTTAGCTAAATCCTGGCAAATTTCCGAAAATGAAGTTACTTCCGAAAGTGTTTATTTTAACCGTCGTCGCTTTTTACAGGGGTTAATCGGGACAGGAATTGCGGGGAGTTCCCTATTATTAACTGCTTGTGGTAAATCCTCCTCCTCGGAAGCTTTAGAAAAAAGTTTGCAATTACCTAAAATTGAAGGGTTCGGCAAAAATCCGCAGTTTTTAACGGTAAATCGCCCCATAGCTGCCGAAACTGTAGCGGGAAGATATAACAATTTTTATGAGTTCGGAGGGGGGAAAAATATCTGGTTAAAAGCGCAGAAATTACCGACGAATCCCTGGACGGTAGAAGTGGGAGGATTGGTAAAAAATCCCCAGACCTACGATATAGATACTATTAAAAAAACCTTTCCTCTCGAAGAAAGAATCTATCGTTTTCGTTGTGTGGAAGCTTGGTCAATGGTGTTACCTTGGCTTGGTTTTCCCATGGGTGCTTTAATTGCGGCAGTGGAACCAAAAACAGAAGCAAAATTCGTCCGTTTCACCTCCTTTTATAATCCCGAAATTACTAAGGGGCCAGGATTGCATTTAGGAGCCTTACCCTGGCCCTATACAGAAGGTTTAAGAATTGAAGAAATGGCCAACGAATTAGCTTTCTTTGCCGTGGGAATTTTCGGTCATGATTTACCGAAACAACAGGGCGCACCCTTGCGAATGGTTATTCCTTGGAAATACGGTTTTAAAGGAGCAAAATCGATAGTAAAAATTGAATTTACCGCCAAACAACCCGCCACCTACTGGAACACAATTGACGCTCACGAATACGATTTTGAGGCTAATGTGAACCCCAGTAAACCCCATCCCCGTTGGTCGCAAGCAACGGAGAAATTTATCGGCAGTAGAAGTGATTTATCTTGGGAAATTATCGAAACTCTGCCCTATAATGGCTATGGTGAATATGTGGCTAGTTTATATAGTTAAGTTCTATGATTATCCCCATTTATTCAGTTTAACTAAGTATCTATGGACAATAAAACTCTGTACGAACAAGACTTTTATCTCTGGATTAGAACTACTATTAATCAACTGCAAGCCAGACAGTTTGAGCGGGTAGATTTAGATAATTTACTGGAGGAGTTAGCAAGTATGGGAAGGAGTGAAAAACGCAAAATCGAAAATCTTTTGATTCAATTGCTGGTACATTTGCTGAAACTAACCTCCTGGACAGGAGAAAAAGCTAGAAATGAGGGTCACTTGAAAGGGGAAATTAGAAACTTTCGCCGACAAATAATCAAAGAAGTTAAAGATAGCCCTAGTCTCAAACCCTGTCTTTTGGAAATCTTTGAGGAATGCTATCAATTTGCCAGAAAAGATGCTAGTGATCGCTCTCAATTACCCCTCGATACTTTTCCCGCTATACCCATTGGTTCCCTTGAACAAATTCTCGATGAAGATTGGTTTCCCACTAATAACCATGAGTAATATATAGAGGTAAATTATGGATAATAAAACCCTGTACGAACAAGACTTTTATCTCTGGATTAGAACCACTATTAATCAACTGCAAGCGAGACAGTTTGAGCGGGTAGATTTAGAGAATTTACTGGAGGAGTTAGCAAGTATGGGAAGGAGTGAAAAGCGCAAAATCGAAAATCTTTTGATTCAATTACTGGTACATTTGCTGAAACTAACTTACTGGACAGGAGAAAAATCTAGAAATGAGGGTCACTGGAAAGGGGAAATTATCAACTTTCGCCGACAAATAATCGAAGAAATTAAAGATAGCCCTAGTTTAAAACCCTATATTCTGGAAATCTTTGAGGAATGCTATCAATTTTCTAGAAAAGAGGCTCAAGTTAGAACTCAATTACCTCTTGATACTTTCCCCCCTATTCCCATGGGTTCCCTTGAACAAATTCTCGATGAAGATTGGTTTCCCACTAATAACCACGAGTAATATATAGAGGTAAATTATGGATAATAAAACCATGTACGAAGAAGACTTTTATCTCTGGATTAGAACTACTATTAATCAACTGCAAGCGAGACAGTTTGAGCGGGTAGATTTAGAGAATTTACTAGAGGAATTAGCAAGTATGGGAAGGAGTGAAAAGCGCACAATTAAAAGTCTGTTAACCCGATTATTAGAACATTTACTTAAGCTCAAATATTGGGCGGCAGAAAGAGAGAGAAACGAAGGTCACTGGAAGGGAGAGATTAGAACTTTTCGTCTCGATATATTAGATGAACTTAAAGATAGTCCTAGTCTGAAACCCTATCTTTTAGAAATTTTCGATGAATGTTATCTTTCAGCCCGAAAAAATGCCAGTGACCGCTCTCAATTACCCCTCGATACTTTCCCCGTTATTCCCATTGGTTCCCTTGAACAAATTCTCGATGAAGATTGGTTTCCTGCGGGCGATAATCTGGAAATATAGCCATCAGTTAGACTGCTCCATACTGCTGTAACAAAAAACAACTATCCCCCGATAGCGATCGCTAAAGGTCGAATAATTATAAATTTTTTTCAAGGGGTGCGGTCAGATCGAAGAATCATTGCTAGAATGAGCCTAATTGTCAGAAATTTAGTTAAACAAGGTTTTTGGCAATATGCTAATCTGGCTAACACGCTTTTGGGGGTGATATGGGGAAAAGTTCTGGCAATCGCGCCTAAATGGAGTGATATACGGAAAGTTTCCACATATTGTTACTTTCAAGAGTGTTATACGGAAAGTTGACCTATAATATGTAGTTAGAAAATACAACGCTTATAAGTGTACGGTTTTAGCATTATTTGCAAACTCAACAAAAAAACCACGATATTCATGAATCCGATTTTAGACTGCACAAACTTTGAAACCACAAAAAAATTGATCGCCTTGATTTTTAATATAAATGAAAACACTTTGATATCCAACCTACAAAACATGGATCGGATACCAGAAAATGAAAATCCAGAGGATTACATATATGAAGCGTTTGATAAGAACTATCACATTCCAGATATAATTGATTGCATTTATTTCCACGGAACCAGAACAAGAAATCCTAAATCATTCTTGGAACGAGGTATTCTTCCCAAAAAACTCGTCGAAGAATCAATATGGCATGAATTGATAAGCTAAACGGCGCTTAACCTGCATGATCCAATAGCGATAACCCTTTTGGAGTCTATATCGGTGATCCGAAGTAAAAGCCGTTTAGCTTAATCTTATCAAAAGAACTTGACATTCTAAAAAGCGGGGAAAACCCCTTTGCAACTTCCTTTATTGCAAAAACATGGATAAATAGTGAAGGCCCATTTGGATTTTTATTTAAAGAAGCAGCGACACATCCCAGCGGTTTATTGCATAATTATACTGAAACTCCAGAAATAGTTGAAGACATATCAGGATGCCTACTAGGTAAAAATTACATTCATCTTGTAAACAAGTACAAAGAAATAACGAAACCATACATAATTTCATTTTCTTGCACTCAAAATAACGATCCAATAAGGAACGCATTACTATATCTTCATTTAGTATTGCATGGATGTTCAGCAATTGAGGCAGCATCAGTAGCAGTCACCTGTTTTGATGGGAATGGTGTAACTATTGATCCTGCGTCAATTAAATATATCGAATGCGTGCATAAGCCATAGAAAAATGCGTTCTAATACGTTAGACCGTAGAGATATTGATTGCGATCGCCGATCTTGTAGGGTGCGTTCCCTAATGTGACTCCCACTGCTCCAGCGATCGATTTTGGGGAACGCACCATGCCCATTGATTGAATCTGTGGTCTAAATTTGATCGCCGATCTTGTAGTACGGGGCCTGGTGATGCTCACACAAATGATACTGAATTGCCAGATATTGGAGTTCACTACTGGCTAGATGCAGGAACGAGGCTGAAATACATTTTGAAAGTCTGGGTTGAGGATTAAAGAGCTTGCGAATTAGTAGTCAGGGTGGGCGTTTGCTCACCTTGCTTTTTCATGCGGTAATATGGAATGAGATGGTGAAAGACTGAGACTATAGCTATGACGCTCGCATCAAATAAACAAACCGCTATCATTCGTACAGAGCGAGGACTGACAATCGCAGGAACCCGCATCACCCTCTATGATGTAATGGATTATGTGACTGCTCAATATCCACCTAAGTTTATTCAGGGATTATTTGATCTGACGGAAGAGCAAATTAACGCTGCCCTGGCTTATATTGAGGCTCATCGTGCGGATGTAGAAGCTGAGTACCAGCAAGTTCTCAAAGAAGCTGAAGAACTCCGACAATATTATGAAGAGCAAAATCGTGAGCGAGTTGCCCGTATTGCTGCGCAACCACCTAAGCCAGGCTCCGAGGCTGCTTGGGAAAAGCTTCGAGTGGCTAAGGCAAAGCGTGAGTCGAAAGTATGATTTTTTTGATTGATCACAATCTCAAAGGTCATGCCTTGGTTTTCTTTGGTGCGATCGCAACTCAGGGCTGGCTTGATATCGTCCCGATGCAGTTCGTCACCTTTGCAGAGATGGATTTGTCGATCAACAGTGATGACAGGACGGTTTGGCGACTTGCTCAAGAGAATCAGATGATTTTGCTTACCGCTAATCGCAGTATGGAAGGGAAAGATTCCCTAGAGCAGGTCCTGCGCTGACTGACGGACACATTTTTCAATACAAAGACAAGTACTGTTATGTGAAAGCCTCAAACTCCTGAATAAAAGAAAAGGTAATTTTGCCATAATAATCCTGACGAGCTTTGCGAGAAGCCAAACAGGGAAAAGGGTCAA
>NZ_JADBTF010000163.1:0-12451 GCF_020246295.1 Microcystis sp. M090S1
GGGAATTTCAACTAAAACCCTAAAACCCTAACACCCTAAAACCCCCCGCAACGCGCACGCAGTGACCACACCAACACCTAACACCAATCTTCACTCTTTTCTAATTTCTACAAAATCTTTCGACCTGTGAGAATCTCTCGTACTTCTAACATAGCAGAATAGGTAGGTAAAATATGTAAAGTTTCCTCATTTTTGGTGTTATTAAGGGCAATTTGGATCGCTTTTTTTAGCTCGGATTCAACAATTAAATTAACTGGATAAGCGAGACTATCCTGACTATATTGTAAGCGTAAAGCCATGTCATAAAGTCGATCGCCCGTTACTACTAAAGTTGTTCCCAAACGGGTTAATTTTTCCGTATCCACATCCCAAATCCAAGAAACATCCGTACCATCGGGGATGCGATCATTGAGAACTAAGAGAGTAGTAGAAGACTTTTCTTTCTGTAAAATATCAGCCACCGCGCGAATTGTTTCATTCATACCCACAGGATTTTTAGACAGTAAAATCCTAACTTTTTTACCCTCAATTTCTAATTCTTCCGCTCGACCAAAAGCCGCTTTAAAACCCTGAACTGTCTCAAAAATTTCTCGATCTTTAATCCCTAATTCCTGGGCTACTAAACCCGCCGCTAAAGTATTATATTTATTATAAACACCGATTAAAATCTGCGGCCAATCCTGACTATGAAAAGCAGGACTACTCTTTTTAAAGCCGCAACTAGGACAACTAAAATCCCCTAAATGGGAGAGATAAACCCCGCAATAATCCAAAGAAGCACCACATTTAGGACAGTAAATAGAATCGACAGCGTGGGGAATTTCTTCCAGATATAATTCTGGCTCACTTAAGCCAAAATATACAACTCTTTGGGGCAGTTGTTGACCCAAATGGGAAAGGGTCGGATCATCAGCATTGAGAATTACTAAAGTATTGGTGGGTAGGGGAGATATAGCCCCTTGCCAACGGCGACTAATCGTATCCACTTCCCCATAGCGATCGAGTTGATCGCGAAACAAATTGAGAGCTAAAATAGCGCGAGGACGACAATCTTTTAAAACCAAAGGGAGAATATTTTCATCCACTTCTAAAATGGCATAATCAGCCTTTAAAGTGCCGAATAAATTGGCATCGGCTAATAAAGCAGTGATTAAACCATTAATTAAATTCGCCCCAGTGGTATTATGGGTGACTTTTGCCCCCTGACGCTCTAGAATAGTTCTTAGGAGTAGGGAAGTGGTAGTTTTTCCATTAGTGCCAACCACCAAGATTACCCCCCCTCGGACTTGCCCACAGAGTAGGGGTAACAAACGGGGATGGAGACGACGGGCAATTTCCCCCGGCAAGACGCTGGCAGCCCCTAAACGGAGTCCTTTAACCACAGCAGTAACGGTTTTAGCCACCGCTACGGCTATCCCTAAACGGATGCGATCAAACAATTGCATGAACTGAGATTCTCATAGCTGTTTCGTGATTTTACCCCTAAAAGAAGACCGGTAAACGGGGTAAGTTCCCTAATTCCTCTCGCAGTTGAGGTAAATCTCAGTTTATTCTGGCGTTTTTTCTCCCCTAACAAGTTTTTTAATTGTAGTTCTTATCGGAAATTTTCTGCGTAATTCACTATAAGTAATTGTTGATTTTTCCTGAATCATAAACAGGAAAGCTTCTTGTGTAGAATTGTATTTTTGAGGATAGCGAGGACTGCTAGGGTGAATGGCAATTAAATTATAAAAATAAGAACCTTGGTTAAGAGAATGAAGGCGACGTAGATCGCTAGTGAGAAAAGGCGCAGGAGCGAAATAACGAAAGAAATGGTAGCCAATTTATGCTAAAAATTCTTGCAATTGCTCGATTTTAAATCCATATTTTTCGTAATGGGGTAAACAAACTTCAATATATAAAATGGGGTGATACTGTTTTAAGGTCTTCCTGGCTCCCTGAAGAACTTTAATCTCCATTCCTTCCACATCTATTTTAATAAAATCACATTGTTTCAGATGCAAATTATTTTCTATCCAAAAATCTAAGGTTGTGGAAGTAAATAGTTCTCCCTCGACCTCTGATGATTCAATAAAGCGGGTAGCTCCCATGTTTTTAGGGGCTTTTTTTATAGAAAAATTTTTTTGAGTATCACTAATAACATCAGTTTGTACTTGTACTAAATGTGAAACATTATTCAATCGCAGGTTTTCCAAGAGAATTTGATGAGTTTCTGGACAAGGCTCAAAGGCAAATACTCGGCCTTGAGGGGATGATAAACGGGCTGCCAAAGTTGAAAAAGTGCCAATATTGGCACCAATATCAAAGCAAACATCCCCCGGATGAATCATTTTATCGTCGATTCCGGGATAAGCACTCGCCAAATCTCGCAGATTTTCCAATAAATTAGATGTCTTCGGGTCGAGACAATAAAATTTACCTTCAGGTGTATTAACCAGCTTTAAATTATCATTCATAAACTCAGCCTTGAAATATTTGAAAACATCATATTACGCTTCGAGAATTTTGTCAATATTTAAAGCCAATAGATTTCCAGAAAATGTAGCATCTGAGTTAAGTTTTAGCCACTTGATTACAGGGAAGTATTCTTACAGCGGTTATCCTAATAGTAGAATACGAAATTTTCCTTTTGGGGAGTAACCAGACCAGAGCGCGGAGACGATGCCAAATATAGGTTACACTTCACCTTTAGGAGAAAAGCTTAATCAAAGTGATTGCCACTGCCATCAAATACAAAAAGCCTTTATCTGCCCCAGGGGTTCGTCTTTGAAAAAGACAGCCTATAATTGTAGGTAAGTTTGGCGCTGATTCCACCGCACACGACATTTTAGGGCTAGAGCTTATGGGTTTATTGACAAGATTGGGGATTTCACTAGGATTACTCGCCCTAGGTGGTACTGTGGGTGTGCTAGGAAATCAGTATTTAAGCAGAAAAGCACCACTAGAGGTAAATAAACCGCCGGCAATCCTCCCCGCTTCCCTCTCTCTCCCTGTTATTCCCCAAAACGACGGTAATGTTAATTTTATCGCCCAGGCCGTGCAGAAAGTCGGGCCGGCTGTGGTGCGAATTGACTCGGCCCGGGAAGTGGCCGACCAAATTCCCGAAGAATTTAAACAGCCCTTTTTTCGGCGCTTTTTTGGTAATGAAGTGCCGATTCCCAGGGAGCATTTGGAACGGGGAACCGGTTCCGGGTTTATTATTAGTACAGATGGACTACTTTTAACTAATGCCCATGTGGTGGAAGGGACAACCCAAGTAAAAGTGACTTTGAAAAACGGTCAAACTCATCAAGGTAAAGTCCTGGGGGTTGACAATATGACCGATGTGGCCCTGGTGAAAATCGAGGCGAAAAATTTACCGACGGTGACTTTTGGCAAGGCCGAAATTTTAATACCTGGGGAGTGGGCGATCGCTATTGGCAATCCCCTAGGCTTAGATAATACGGTTACGGTGGGCATTATTAGCGCCCTAGGACGCACTAGCAGCGAAGTGGGGGTTCCCGATAAACGGGTTCGTTTTATTCAAACCGATGCCGCTATTAACCCCGGCAATTCCGGCGGCCCGTTGCTGAACGCCAAGGGGGAAGTTATCGGCATTAATACGGCAATTCGGGCCGATGCTCAGGGTTTAGGGTTTGCTATTCCCATCGAAACCGCCCAAAAAGTGGCGGGACAGCTATCTAGCAAGGGTAAAGCGGAACATCCCTACATCGGTATCCACATGGTGACGCTAAACCCAGAATTACGGCAGCAATTGAACGAAACTAAAGAATTAAACTTTAATATTGACCAAAATGAAGGGGTAATCGTCCTGCGAGTGGTGGAAAATTCCCCCGCTCAAAAAGCCGGAATGCAAGCGGGTGATATCATCGAAACTGTGGCAGGAAACCCCGTTAAAACCGCCGCCGATGTGCAGCAAGGTGTAGAAACCAGTGCGATCGGTGGTAATCTGGAAATCGAGATTAACCGCAGGGGTAAACAACAAACTCTCACCGTTCAACCAGGGGTTTTTCCCAGCAAAACTAGCGATTAAAGCAAATACCAGACCATCCTGGCAACTGGGGCAAAAAGTATTAAGTGTACGGTGGAAGGTGGACAGACTTGCGAGCAAGATGTGAGTCAGCATCGTTTCAGTATATAACCATGAGCAGGATGGAAAGGTTGACAAAGCTTTGTCCTCGTGAAACGTCAAGGCAAACGGGAGGGAAAGAACTTTGAGGAGAAGACTTATTTCATCAGTAGTGAAAGATTGTCTGCGAAAGCCTTTTTGAAGGCAATTCAGGGGCATTGGAGTATTGAAAATCAGTTAAACTGGGTGAAAGATGTCACCTTGAAGGAGGATAAACCGCCTCGGTGGGGGTCATTCTCCCGTTAACTGGGCGATTTTATTTAGTTAGTTGATTTCCTTAGTTTGCCGTGGAAGGTTTCGGACGGTTCCCTAAGCTCGGCGTTTATGGGCTAATCAAATTGAGACAATTTTTACCACTTTTACCAAAGACAAAACGATTGCAGGAGCAAATCAAATCATGAAAGCATCAGAAACCAGTCTTCGTAATTTACTTGAAGGTACTAAACAATTTCAGATCCCTCTATTTCAAAGACCTTATTCTTGGGACAAGTCAAAATGGGAGACTTTATGGGAAGATCTAATGAGTCTCTATGATAAGGAGCAAGAACCTCATTTTCTTGGTTCTATTGTCACCCAGTCAATTCCTGGAACAGCCGAAGGTATATCTCCGTATGTCGTAATAGATGGACAACAACGTCTTACTACTCTTGCCATCATCATAGCGGCTTTGCGAAATTATTTACAAGAGAAAAACCATACAGAGTTGGCGGAAGAATTATATGAATACTATCTGATAAATAAGTTTAAAAAAGATGATGATTATTATAAAATCTTGCCAACTCAAGATGATCGTGAAGCTTACAAAAGTATCATTAAAAACCAAAATAGCAGAGAATTTGATAACAAAATAATATATAAGGCATATCAATACTTTAAGGAACGTCTTAAAAAGAAGAATTTTGCAGAAGGAGAACATAAACTCTTCAAAAATATTCTTTTAGAGCGTTTAATTTTAGTCAATATTACTTCTGATAGCGAAGAAAATCCTTATCTTATTTTTGAAAGTCTTAATACAAAAGGACAAGAACTTACCCAAGCCGATTTAGTCCGCAACTATGTTTTTATGAAGTTACCTAGTGAACAACGAGAAGATATATACAAACAAAAGTGGCAACCTCTTGAAGCATCTTTTAAAAGACTAGCTACTACAGAGCCAATAAAAAAAGAGGAAAAATATGCTGAATTATTGACTAATTCTTTTTGGTTCTATCTTCGCAAAGACGGTGAATCAATTAGTCAAAAAGAAGTTTATAAAGAAATTAAAAAACGCCTAGACAAAAATGCGGAAAACAATAATTTTAATATTAAAGATAAACTAGATGAGTTGATTAACTTTGCTGAATATTATCAGTGTCTTGTTTGTCCCCAAGAAAGTGAAAACAAAGACGAACTAAAAGATAGATTTAGTCGATTAAATCGCCTAGATTTTGGTACTTGTCATATTTTTCTTCTCAATATCTATAAAGATTTTCAAGACAAAAATTTATCTATTCAGGATTTCCTTGAAATTGTTGATTGTTTAGAATCATACTTTGTTCGACGCTCCTTTGTCAATAAACCTACAAGAATTTTAGGGAAAATTTTTGAAAATTTATATAAAGACATAAAAAAAGAAACTAACTCTAATAATACACTGTTTAATCTAAAAAAAGTTCTGAGAAATTATCAAGGAGAAAAGTCATGGCCATCAGACGATGAATTTCGTGAAGGACTAATCAAAAAAGACATCTATGGTAAAAATGCCAAAACAAATGATAGAGTTAAGCTTATTCTGGAAACAATAGAACGCCGCATGACCAAAGAGATGGTTGATACTGATAACCTGACAATAGAGCATATAATGCCCCAAAAATTAACAGCGAACTGGGAAGATATGCTTGGTTATAATCACGAACAAATACATAAAACTTGGCTACATACTTTAGGTAATCTGACTTTGACGGGCTACAATTCAGGCTTATCTAATAAACAATTTTCTGATAAAGTTAGTTTGTTGAAAGACAGTAATGTTTCTTTGAACAAATACTTTTCTGACAAAAATGTCTGGAATAAAGAAGAAATTGAAAAGCGAGCTAATTATCTAGCTGATCTGGCTATTGAAATTTGGTCAAGATAAAATAACTAAAGATGTGCGAAACGTTTAGGCATGAAATAAGGAGCCAAATGCCTGAAATAATTGCCTAGTCAGGTCTTTAGTGATCAAACGGCAGCCAATGGAAGCCTAGAATCATCCGTAGTTAACTTGACCTTGAGTCAACTACAATGATATATAGACAGCCAATGAATGTCAGGCTGTATCCTTAACAAGGGAACAGTCAAACGAGGAGCCGTATGAGGTAAAAGTCTCATGTACGGTTCTGGATGGGAGGGGATGGAGGCGACTCTATTCTCGACCCCTAATAAAATAGCAGCGGAGCGATCGAAATTGAGGCAGCGGTTACAATTAAAATTATCAATTGGGCGCGGGGCTGCCCTTCTAATCGGTTTGCTGGGATTAACAGCCTGTCAACCTCCCGATCCGCCGACAATTTCGCCGACAGAATCGCCTAAAATTGAAGAAACTGGCCGCTTAATTCTCAATAATGCCACCTTAGAACAGGCTAACCCCTCGGGACAACCCCTCTGGAAAATTCAAGTCAAAAAAGCTACCTACACCCAAGACCAAAAAATCGCCCGTCTGGAAAATATCAAGGGTAATATCTATCAAGATGGGAAAGTAGTTTTACAGGTTAGTGCTGACCGCGGTGAAGTTTACAAGGAAGGCCAGGAAATTCTCCTCAAAGATAATATTGTGGCTGTAGATCCCCGCAATAAAGCCATTATTAACGCTCCTGAATTGCGTTGGCTACCCAAGGAAGGTATTTTAATCTCCCCCAAAGGGATCAAAGGTAGTCATCTACAACTAGAAGCCAAGGCGCGCCAAGGACGCTACGACACGCGCCAAGAAAAACTAGAATTACAAGGTCAAGTGGTGGCTACCGCCAAGGAATCTCGTGTCGTCCTGCAAACCGAGCGCCTGTACTGGGAAATTCCTCAACAAGTCATTAGTACCGATCAGAAAGTCGCTTTTGATCGCTATATTAATAAAACTATTATCGATCGCCTTACTGCTATCGGCGGTCGTTGGGAAAGAAAAAATAATCAGGTTATTCTACAAGAAAACCTCGAATATCGCTCTTTAGAACCACCTTTACAGATTTCTGGTTCTCAGGCAATTTGGAACTATCAAAATCGTACCCTAACTTCCGATCGCCCCACGGAAATTTTTCAATATCAAGATCAAATCACTATTACTGGTAATCGTGTGGTGGTGGAATTAGGCAATCGTATCGCTTATCTCAAGGATGGGGTTAAGGGAATTAATCAGAAAACTGGGGCGCAATTGTATAGTCAGATCTTAACTTGGAAAATGTCGGAAAAAATTGTCGAGGCCGAGGGGAATATTATCTATGAACAACAGGAACCAAAATTTAATCTCACTGGCGATAAAGCGATCGGAACTTTAGAAGATAATAACATTGTTGTTACCAGTAGCTCCCCCGATCGAGTTGTCACCGAGATTTATCCCCGTTAACAGGGAAAATTGGCCAAAAAAAAACTCTCCCCAAAAAAGGGAGAGGGGGGGTAAATATTTAAAACCTTACCATTTGAGCAGATTAAACTGTTCCATATCGATCGTGTTGCGGTTACGATAGATAGTAAGGATAATCGCTAAACCCACGGCTGCCTCGGCTGCCGCTACGGTAATCACGAAAATAGTAAAAATTTGGCCTCGGATATTAGCGGGGTCAAGATAGTTGGAAAAACCCATTAAGTTAATGTTAACGGAATTGAGCATCAATTCGATCGACATTAAAACCCGGACAGCATTGCGACTGGTGACTAAACCGTAAATTCCGATACAAAATAAAGCCGCCGCTAATAACAAATAATACTCTAACTGAATCTGCATGATACCTCTTTCTTTGGTCTTATTTAGGGGCGGTTAATTCTCTAGGTCGTTCGGGCAATGTTAAGGCTGTGGCCGTAGGTTCTTCAGCTTTCAGGGTGGGGATAAGGTCACGACGAGCTAAAATAATTGCTCCGACCATGGCCATTAATAATAGCACGGAAGCTAATTCAAAGGGTAGTAAGAAATCACTAAAGAAATGCTTACCGATTTCTACTAAAGTATTAGTCACTACTGCGGGAGAAGTGCTAGAAATTGACCAAGGCGTGATTAAAACCATGGTCGATAACAGGACAAATAAACCCACACAAACTAAAGCAGTAGATGCCCGACGAATCCAACGTTTAGGAATATCAGAAAAGTCCTCTTGCTTGTTAACAAGCATAATGGCAAAGAGAATTAAAACGTTAATTGCGCCCACATAAATTAGAATTTGTGCCGCCGCTACAAAGTCAGCATTTAGTAAGAGATATAAACCCGAAATGCTGATAAAAACACCGCCCAATAAAAAGGCGGAATAAACGATATTAGATAATAGTACCACGCCTAAAGCTGTCCCGATTACCAGGGCTGCTAAAATGCCAAAAGATACTATTTGAACGCCCTCGGCTAAATTCACAGTAGTTCCATCTCCTTTTATGTTTGAGAGTTATTAATTATTAGTTATCAGTTATCAGTTATTCCTGTTAAGTTTCCAACTCCTGTCTCCTGTCCCCTAACTGCTAATTAATCGGTAATTTCTTCTGGACGTTTACCGGCGCGTTGACTACCGGCGGGTAAATCGTGGGGTTCGATGACACCTTTAGGTAGATAACCTAATTCCCTCAGAGGTGTTACCATCGGGTCTTGGGTTACTTTGTAGGGTAAACGGCCTAGGGCGACGTTATCATAGTTTAATTCATGACGATCATAGGTCGCTAGTTCGTATTCTTCGGTCATCGATAGGCAATTAGTCGGACAGTATTCTACACAATTACCGCAGAAAATACAGACCCCAAAATCGATACTGTAGTGTTTGAGTTCTTTCTTTTTAATTTCCTTGTTAAAAGTCCAATCCACTACTGGTAAATTAATCGGACAAACTCGCACACAAACTTCACAAGCGATACATTTATCGAACTCAAAGTGAATTCTACCCCGATAACGTTCCGAGGGAATTAACTTTTCGTAGGGATATTGGACGGTAATCGGACGACGACGCATATGATCAAAGGTAACGGATAAACCTTCGCCGATGTATTTCGCCGCTTGAATGCTACCTTTGGCGTAATCGCTGACTTGTTTGAGAATGTTAAACATGATGGTCAGAGGGGTAGTAGGTTAACAGGGCAAAAACGGGAATTAACCGCCAAAAGCAAAGGGAAAAGCTAGTTTTAGGGCGGCGGTAAGTAGTAAGTTAACTAAAGATACCGGTAAGAGGAATTTCCAGCCTAAATCGAGTAATTGGTCAATGCGAACCCGGGGTACGGTCCAACGCAAGAGAATAGCGATGAAGATGAGAAAATAGGCTTTTAATACTGTCATCGTAATCCCTAGGGAAGCGGTGATAATTTGTAGCCAAGGATTGGTTTCACTAACTCCCAACCAGCTGGCGAAAGCATTGACGGGGATAGGAAATTCCCAACCGCCAAGATAGAGGACGGCGAAAACTAGGGCCGACAGCACGAGGTTAACGTAGGAACCCACATAAAAGAGAGCGAATTTCATCCCCGCGTATTCGGTTTGATAACCGGCGACTAATTCCTCCTCCGCTTCCGGTAAATCGAAAGGCAGACGTTCACACTCAGCTAAAGCGGCAATCCAGAAAACCAGAAACCCCACCGGTTGGCGCCAGATATTCCAGCCTAAAATGCCATAACCGGATTGTTGTTCGACAATATCAATGGTACTGAGACTATTAGACATCATCGCGATCGCTAATACCGATAAAGCCAAGGGAATTTCATAACTAATCGATTGCGCCGCCGCCCGCAGGCCTCCCAGCAAGGAATACTTATTATTCGAGGCATAACCCGCCATTAATAAGCCAATGGGGGCAATACTGGATAAGGAAATCCATAAAAAGATACCTACGTTTAGGTCAGTAATCACCAGATTTTGACCGAAGGGGACGATGAGATAGGAGACAAACACCGGCATCACCACCAAAATCGGCCCGAAGAGGAATAACCAAGGGTCAGCCTTAGCGGGGACGACATCTTCTTTAAAGACTAATTTCAGACCGTCGGCAACCGGTTGTAAAACGCCTAAGGGTCCTGCGTATTCCGGCCCGATACGCTGTTGGACGGCGGCGGAAATTTTCCTTTCTAACCAGACGCAGACTAAAACCCCCACTGTGGCGGCGATAATCATCAGGAACATGGGTAAAGGCATCCAAATCGCTTTAGCCAGTCCTCCACTTAATCCCAAGTCTGTTAGGGATTTAATGAAACTTTCTTGTAAATCTATGCCTTGATTCATATTTGGCGATCGCTGTACTGTCGATAGTTCGGCATGGTTTGAAGATTTTTAAGCAAATCTTATAGCCTAGTATACAGTTAGTCGGTCTGAGGGTTATCAGAAAGTGACAAAGGCTTCAATTCTTAGCGGCCAAGAGAGTCAAGCAATCTTGATTCCCCCGCCGAGAATAGCTATTAGTCAATAGTTAGACTCTGAATCTATCAATGTTCCCAGCTGTTTCTTAGCGCCGAAAACCTCGGCTAGTGACCAATTATTCACAGGAAAAAAATGGAGATAACTTATCGTTTAGGCAGTTAAAGCAGCTCTCCGGTCCCTTGTGCGATAAGTTTTACCGACTGTTAAAACCCAGTTATCGAGCGTTTCTGGCCACTCCCCGCTATTTAGTCTGATAAGCCGCCTGTAGATCCCGAATCGAAAACAAAGCTTGAAACTTTATTCCCTGAGATTGGTAAAATTCCGCCCCTCCTTGCTCTCTATCCACCAAAGCAATGATTAAATCTACTTGATAACCCGCATCCCGTAATCTTTCTACCGCTACCATGGCACTTTTCCCCGTTGTCACCACGTCTTCGAGGACAACCACCGCGGCACCCGGGTTTAAAGTCGGCCCCTCGATATAAGCCATAGTCCCGTGACCTTTTGCCTCTTTGCGGACAATTAAAGCTGGAATCGGGCGATTTTCGTAGGCAGATACCACAATAACGGCGCTGACAATCGGATCCGCCCCTAGGGTTAATCCTGCCACCGCTTGGGTATCTGGAGGCAGTAGAGACAGCAATAAACGCCCCACGGCTAAAGCTCCCTCCGCAGTGAGGGTAACTTGTTTGCCGTTGATATAGTAGCTGCTTTTTTGTCCTGAAGACAGGGTGAAATCCCCCTCTCCATAGGCAAGACGGACAAGAGCATCGAGGAGAAATTGACGCAGGGAAGCAGTATCGAGAGTCGCTACCGAGGAATTAGCCATATTTTCAGGATTGGGAGCCTGACTGACTCCAAAATTTCGGTTACAATTGAGCCAAAAGTCATTATATATTGACTCGATCGCTAGTATTGATTTCTTTCTCATCCCATTGACGCGATTTTTTAATTAACCCTATCCCTGTGAGGAGATTTTTAGCCATGCGCGCTCAATTTTTACTTCCTTCCCTGTTTTGTTTAACCGGTTTAGTCTGGTTGAGTCCGCCTATTGCGATCGCCCAAAGTTCACCCGCCACCAATCCTGCACCGGTAAAAACCCAACAATTGCAACTTGTCCCCTCTCCCGATACGGCGGTGGGATTTAATAATATCCCCGGTTTGTTTAACCGCGCTGTTAATAACAATACGGGTCGTTTCTACGACTACACCAACATTTTAGGACAGTTCAACTCTCTTTTTGGTTGGCGTACTTTTCCCCAAGGTTCCTATTTCGATAATATGATTACCCGGGATGCCAAATTAACCGAAACTTTATACTATGATGTCATGCAACAGCAACAGTCTGGCCCCTTAATTCGCACCCAAGATTTACCCAATCCCTTCGATACTTCCCTACAGGAAAATCCCAGTTATTTAAGTCCAGGCGGCTTTTAATTCGCCAATTCAACTCGGAATTGGCGAACAATGTAATAGGTCGAGAATCTTCTTTGAAGGTTCCCGAACTGCGGCAAGATGCCTTTTTAAGTTCAATCGAAGCTCCCTGAGAAGCTAAACTCTCACCCATTTGGCAATATCAAGGGTTTTGTCATAACGATAGCTCATGCCATCATTGGCAACAATTATTTGACCTCGACGCAATAGTGTTACCACCAAATCTACTTTCATCCTCGCACCAAAAACTTACTTTCTCGTAACGCTTTACTTTCTCGCTTTCCCTGTCTAGTAAAGCTTTTAGTCCTTTAGATAAGTTCGCTTTAAACTCATCTACTTCGCCA
>NZ_JADBTF010000164.1:0-5492 GCF_020246295.1 Microcystis sp. M090S1
TAGAGCGACCATAAGACCAGAACAGAGTAAATCTGTTAAGGCAGCTGCGAAAAATCCTTCGGGAAAGAAGCAGAAACCCAAATCGTGAGGTTTGGGAATCGCCGTCCGTTTTACGGCGGCGAGGATGTCAATAACCTATACTAACCGAGCTTTAGGAGTCAGCAGTTTTCATGGATTCCGTGACAACCCTCCAATGTCAAAACCTAACCTGTCTATCCCCGAACGCTCTCACTAATAGATTCTGTGAAAAATGCGGTACTCCTTTAGTTAAGCGCTATTTATGGATGATGGGTGATTGGGTGAGAACCTATTATCATGTTGGCGAGCTAATTGATAATCGTTATTTGGTCAAACAACCACAAATTGTTCTTGATACTAAACCCGCTCAAGCACCCCAAGCGCCGGACGAACCTCCTAGCTGGATTTCCCTCTACCTAAAATTGTTACCCTTCCATCTCCACATTCCCCAAGTCTATGGCTATATTCCCAGTCCCGATGAACGCTTAAATATGGACATCTGGCTGTTGGAATACGGCACTATTCCCCTCGACGAAACGGGAGAATTAATTTATCCAGAACTATTGCCCACTCTGGCCGAGGTTTGGTCGCAAGCTTCTGATTTAAGGCAAATTCACTGGTTATGGCAAATGGCCAAACTCTGGTATCCCCTTCAGAGAAAAGCTGTGGTCTCTAGTCTGCTTAACCCTTCTCTGACGAGAGTGAATAATCAGCTGCTGCAATTGCTAGAATTAAGCAAAGACGAGGCTACCGCTCCCAATTTACGAGATTTAGGGGCCCTGTGGGCCGGTCTGATGCCGACGGCAGCCGCTAATATTCAAGATTTTCTCGCATCCCTGACCCAAGAGCTAGAATCCGGTGATCTCGATCGCCCGGAATCCCTGATCGCTATCCTCGATTATGCACTACAGCACTACGGTGGAGGTCAAGAACGCAGCTATGAGATTTTTACCCGCACCGATACCGGTCCGCTGCGGGAACACAACGAGGATGCCTGTTATCCCCCGACTAATCAGGCCATAACCCTCGCTCACGGTCAAAATCCCCTGGCGATTGTCTGTGATGGCATCGGCGGTCAGGAAGGGGGCGAAATCGCTGCTCAATTGGCGATCGAAACCCTGCCTAGGGAAATTAATCGCAGTGCCCCCACTGATATGGAAGTCTATCCCGATAGTCACAGTCTTGTCCTCGAACAGGCGATTCGTGTCACCAATGATCTGATCAGTCAACGCAATGATCAGGAGTCAAGACAAGATCGTCAGCGCATGGGTACGACTCTAGTTATGGCTTTTGCCCAGGCCCAGGAAATGTACGCGGCCCATGTGGGGGATTCCCGCATCTATTGGATTACTGCCCACAGTTGTCATCAAGTGACGGTGGATGACGATCTCGCTTCCAGGGAAGTGAAATTAGGCTATCTCCTCTATCGTGATGCCATACAGTATCCCAACGCCGGGGCCTTGGTGCAAGCTTTGGGCATGAGTAGCGCCACTAATCTCCATCCCACGGTTCAGAGGTTGATTATTGATCAAGATTGTGTTTTTCTCCTCTGTTCCGATGGTTTAAGTGATTACGATCGGGTAGAACAATACTGGGACAGTGAAATTGTGCCTCTTTTGCGAGGAGAGAAAAATGTAACCGCCGTGGGGGAAAGTTTATTACAACTAGCTAACCAGAAAAACGGTCACGATAACTCCACCATCGCCCTAGTTTATTGTCGGGTAGTTCCTGCGGCTGAACCTATCAGGCCTTTAGTTTATGCTCAGGCCAAAGAACAAATTATTCCCGATCTTAATGACCAAGATTTTGATTACAGCGGGGACACCTACCCCGGAGAAGAAGTGGTGACAGCAATACCCACTCCCCCCCCCGCATCTTCTTCGGTTTCTAGTCGTACTTCTCCCCCCGCACCCACTAGGGTTTCACCCCTAGTCGTAGTAGTGATCGCTGTCGGTGTTCTCGGTTTGCTGGCTGCGATCGCTTGGCAATTCCTGAGTCGTCATCCCGCTTCCAATCCATCGATTTCTCCCGCACCTGTCACCAGTCCGAGTCCCACTCCAGTGACGACACCTTCCGCACCTGTCACCAGTCCCACTCCGGTGACGACACCTTCCGCACCTGTCACCAGTCCCACTCCGGTGACGACACCTCCCGCACCTGTCACCAGTCCCACTCCCCCCAATCCCTAATTCCCACTTCCCCACTTCCCCACTTCCCTATATGTGGCTGATGATTAATCGACTTGTCGGGGGTTGCCAGAGCGAGTTAAGATAAAATGCCCGATTAACTGCCGAGTCTATCCTATGGTTGATGCTGCGACGTTCTCCTCCGACACCTCCGCGATCATTGATGCCTTTGAAACGCCTCTAGAGTTTAACTTTCAACTGCCAGATCCCGAAGATGAAACCATCCAAGATCATGACTTTCAGCAGCAACTGGATTCTTTTTGGAAAGTTTGCGATCGCTTTGATTTGCAAACGGAAATCTGGCGGGGGCGAATTTTGCGAGCTATTCGCGACCGGGAAAAGCAAGGCGGTGATAGTCGCGGTACAGGCTTTTTGAACTGGTTAAAACAGCGAGAAATCACTAAAAGTCAAGCTTATGCTCTGATTCAATTGGCTAATAGTGCTGATACTCTCCTGGCAGAAGGACAACTGGATCCCGATAGTATCAATAATTTTAGTAAACGCGCCTTCGTGGAAACGGCCAAATCTGCCCCCGAAATTCAAAAATTAGTCAGTGATGCGGCCCGACAAGGGGAGAGAATTACCCGTCGGGAGGTGAAGCAATTGGCCGATGAATGGACAGCGATGAGTTCAGATTTACTACCCGATGAAGTGAAAGAAAAAGCCAGCGACGGCAGTTTACCGGCGCGTCATCTCGCCCCCTTAGTGAAAGAATTAGAAAAGTTACCCGATACTCATATCGACACTCTCCGTCAAGAAATCGCCGCTAATCCCGATGTGGACACGGTAAAATTAATCACCTCGGAAGCACGCAGTTTAGCCAAATATCTCGATGCGGCGGCCCAAGTACAAACTCTCCGACGGGGTAATTTAGATATCGAAATGGCTCTAGAAGAAGCTTTGCGCGTCGATTGTCTAAATACGGCGGCGGACCTGGTTAAACAAGCCACACAATTAGAGCAAGCCGTAGCTAAACTTTATACTACTTGGAAACGTTTAGGTAGTTTGTCCGATCGCCTCTATGTGGATACGGGAGCAAGTAATCCCCATCTGCGATCGATGTTAACCTGTTTGGAAAGTTTAACCAGTGAAGTGATCGAAGTAGAACTGGATGAAGGTGGACAAAAAATGGTACGTTTACGCATTATCAGCGATGGGGGAAGTTAGGTGCTTTGTTGGGTGTTGGGTGTTGGGGTGTTGGGGTTTTAGTTGAAATTCCCTCATTACCCTATTCTCCCATTCCCCTAACGGCTTGCTGCTATAATCTCTGAATATCCTCAACTTTTATGAAAACTTATTAACAGATAATTGACTTTATGCTAAAAATCAAGGAAAAAAAACAAATAATTAGCATCGGTTCCATAACTGCGGCGATCTTGCTCAGTTTAACCCTAATTCCTGCCGCTATAGCCAAGGATGTCCTTCTGAGATTGGGCATTGTCCAACGTTTTGGCGATGAAGCCAAGGAAAAATTAACCCTGAGTAGTACCAGTGGTGATAATCTCACCCTGCGCGTGGTGGGAGAAGATGGCCAATCCCAAACCCTGCAAACCAATCGCCTACAATTAGAAGTTATTCCCCGTCCTCTCGCTTCTCCCATCCTGCAAGAAAAAGTCATTTTGAGCGACCACGCCACCTTTGAAACCGCCGAAAATAGTGCCAAAAATTGGGCAAAAATGGGCATTAAAGTGGAAATTACCCAGCCCGGACGCTGGCAGGTTTGGGCAAAGCGAGAAGTTTATGAAAATCCCCTAGTGCGACGTTGGTTGCTGACCAGTTTGCAAGCCAAAGGCTACAATCAACCCTATATTAATAGTGTTTTACTCAAAGAAAAGCCGCAAGTTTCTTTCCAAATCAACGGGGTGCGCTATTTTCCCAAAGAATTAGAAATCGAGAGCCAAAAAAACCTGATTCAAGTCACCCATAGCCCCGATCAGTTACGTTTGTACGGGGGAACTATGCGCCTACAGCCCAACGCCTACGGCACTTTTACCCTAGTTAATAACGTTCCCCTCGAAACCTACCTGCGCGGGGTTGTACCCCACGAAATCGGTCATGATGCCCCGGAAAGCGCCACCCAGGCGCAAACTATTATCGCCCGCACCTACGCCCTCCGCAATCTCCGCCGTTTTCAAGCCGATAATTACGAACTCTGTGCCGATACCCATTGTCAAGTTTATTATGGATTGACCGGAACTAATCCCCGGGCTGATCAAGCGATCGCGGCCACGCGAGGCCTGGTTTTAACCTACCAAAATGAGTTAGTGGATGCCCTTTATTCCTCTACCACCGGCGGAATAACTGCCCTCTTTAGTGATGTTTGGGATGGGGAGGAAAGACCTTATCTCCGGGCAGTGGTGGACTCCCCCAATCGAGTCTGGGATCTCTCGAAACAATCTCTCGCTAATGAGACAACTTTTCGCCAGTTTATTAATCTTAAAGATGGTTTTAATGAGACGGGCCGACGGGTTTTTCGCTGGCAAAAACAAGCTTCTTTAGCTGATTTGAGTCAAGACCTAGAAACCTATCTAAAACGCAGAAAACATCCCCTCGCCCATTTCCAGAAAATCCAATGGATGGAAGTGACTAAGCGCTCTCCTTCCGGTCGGATTCTGACTATGACCGTTCAAACCGATAAGGGGATTTTGGAACTGCATAAAAATGAGGTGCGTAGTGCTTTGGGACCGCCTCGCAGTACCCTATTCTACATCGATCCTATCTACGATACCAATCGACAGATCCAGGGTTATAACTTTATTGGTGGCGGTTTTGGCCACGGGGTAGGATTAAGTCAATTTGGTTCCTATAATTTAGCCCGTTTGGGTTGGTCTCCCGAACAAATTCTCGCTTTCTATTATCCCGGCACCACCATTCAACCTCTCAATAATTCGATTGTCTTTTGGCGAGGAAATTAAGCAGTTATCAGTTATCAGTTTCTGAAGGCAATAGGCAATAGGCAATAGGCAAGAGAAAGGCTCTGACAATTCTCCTACCTAAAAAGAGGATTAGAAACTAAGTAGATCAAATATTTGACTAAAATTTACCGAAATTTTGGGTTAAAGCCCCGTCCTTTTAGGACGGCTTTTTAAACTATAGCTTGTTAACTTAACTTTTATTGTGCTATACTGATTTTATCTAAGTAACCCGTGCGTAAAATGTTTGTCTTAGAGTTTAAAGTTAAAGCTAAAACTCAACAGTATCAAGCCATAGACGATGCTATTCGTACTGCTCAATTCATCCGTAACAAATGTGTAAGGTTATGGATGGATACAAAAGGTACGGGTAAGA
>NZ_JADBTF010000165.1:0-8858 GCF_020246295.1 Microcystis sp. M090S1
GAAAGTAATTAGCGATAAGCTAATCTGAAAGTATCATTCTGCCGTTAGTGATTCACTTGAACCCAATCGATCTTTTTATAGAAGATTCCCCTCAAAAGCTTTCCCCATAAGGATTATGGGCATACTTGTCACCCCGTCAGGCTTAAACCCCTTATACAGAAAGAGTTTTGGCGGTATCCTAATCTGGTACTCCTGTCAAGGATTGTTAAGACGCGTTTACCCTGACTAAAAAACGCTTTGACACTTGGGGAAAAAATTGATAAAAACTCAGCAAATTTTAAGGAAGACTTGATTTTAGCGTTGTAGAATGAAACAAAACCAAGCTTCCGCAATTATATGGACACACAAAAGCTCCGCGATCAGTTACATAATCTCAACGAAGTGAGTAGAAACCTGCTGCGCTGCCAGACTGTCGAGGAGATAATCGAGAAAGCCTTAGCAGAAGTGAGACGGCGCTTAAATACTCAAGTAGCTTCGATATTTCTCTTATCCAAAGATGGCGTGATCAAGCGCGTTGGTATTGATGGAGTTGATAAAGATAATCATCCTATTGATAAAAATTGGTTTCGGGATGAACAATACCAACCCGAAGAAAGTTTTTCTGGTAAGGCGATTCCTGCCTTTGAAGCTGAATATGGTTATGGAGAACCCCAATATTCTAATGATCTTTTGGCTGATTATCCTAGTATGATCAACGAAAATCCTTATCTGCAAAAACTCGGACAGTTAAAATGTGGTATTTCCGTTCCTCTCAATGGTCCAAATACTACTTTTGGTACTATTGAAGTCTTGAATAAAAGTGCTGAGGCTAATCAAGATAAATTTTCCCTTGAAGATGTTTATTGGTTAACCCAAATTGGAACAATTGTCGCTAATTTTATCGTGGAAAACAGGAGAAAAGAAAGATTTAGAATTTACAAGAAGTTGCTGGAATATCTAGTGACATTAGAGAACGATTACAGAAATTTTAAATTGAGTGAGGTTTGTCAATTTGTTGTGGAAAAAGTCACCACCGACTTTACTCCTTATAAAGTTTGTATTATCCGCATTCCTGACGAGGGAGATGGTTTAAATATTATGGGAAAATCCTGTGATGGCGACGAAGATTTTTTAGAAGGGAGAAAAGATGGCTCGATCAAATCTGGCAGTCAAATTGTCGGCGAAGTTTATAAAAGTAAGCAACCCAAAATTCTTCCTGATATTGGAGAAGAAATCCATAAGTTTAACAACAAAGAATGGATTGAAAACAAAAAACTAAAATCCTTCGCTTGCTTGCCCTTGTTAATTCAAAATGAATGTGTCGGTACTATCTCAGTTTATACGCAATATCATTATAAATTTTACAATAATTATTGGGTTTTTCTTGATACCATAGCTCTCTATGTAGCCGCCATCATTACCAGAGTCAAGATGAGCGAAGAATTTCGCCAAATTCGCCAAGAACGCAATGATATTCGAGAAAGCTTTCTCAATGCTTCTGTTTTGGTTAGTTACGATCAAATGAGTAAAAATATTTTACATCAATATAAAAATAAGCTAATTAGTTTTTCCCAATTCCTAGAGACAATTTCTGCTGAAGATAGATTGAGTAACAAAGAAAGAGCAAGAATAGTGGCAGAACAGAAAGAATCGATAGATCAACAAATTGAAGAAATAAAACAGGAATTAGAAATCACCAATAATCAATCCATTGATATTAACCAAACTCTGAAAGAAGTAGTTCGAGGTTTTTCTTTTGCCTTTAGTGATACTGATATACAAGTTATCGAAACCTACGATAAAACAATTCCCTTGATGAATCTTGATGAAAGAGAAATCAAAGATATTATTTTTAATCTCTTATCCAATGCGGAAAAAGCCATCCAAAAAGCTGAACGCAAAAAGGGAGAGATCACGATTATGACCAGTATTGATACTTTAGAGGGAATTCAATATATTAAAATCATGGTAGCAGATAATGGCATTGGCATTGCCAAGGACATTCAGGATAAAATCTTCACCAGAGGATTTACCACTCGCGCCAAAGAAGGGGGTACAGGATTAGGTTTATATGTTGTCCATGAGATTATTAAAAGTTATGGAGGAAAAATTTACTTTGACTCTAGCGTCAAGGGAACTAAATTTTATGTGAGAATTCCTCTCAAACGCTATAAAATTTAGAAAATAACGAAACATTTAAATTTAACTATTTTGCCAAATCAAATAAGGAGAAATACCATGACTGTGTGTGATGACATTTTACTCAAACAAGAAATTGTGGTTATGGAAGATGATCTCTTCCTACAACAAGCTATCAAAGAAGCGATCAAAAAAAATCTGCCCTGGGAAATAAGAATAGTCGGAAGTGAAAAAGAAGCAATATCCTTAATTCAGCAGCAGGAAGCGGGTTATTACATTCTTGATGTCCACATGGGAAGCAATCGGGAACAGGAGGGATTGGATGCCTTAGAAAAAATCAAAGGCATTAACAGTCAAGCGTTTGTTTCGATTCTTTCTGCTTATCCTAATAACCGAAGACTAGCAGAAAACCTAGACGTTGATATTTTTATCGATAAGACTCCTAATATACAGGAAGATATTCGCAGTAAACTTATACCAAAAATGCTACAGTATCGGCTTAATTGTCTGCAAGCATCAGAAGCAGAAACCCGTCTCCATCTAGAGAAAATTTATTATGATTCAGATGTAAATATTATTGCTTACGAAAGACTGAAATCAGAGCCAGCATGGTTAAAAGAAAATGAAGGACAATATGTCGCTTTTGTTGATGGGGAATTTGTCGGTAGTTGCCAAAATAAGCAGGAGTTACTACAACAGCTTCGAGAGAAATATCCTGAAAAGTCAAGGTTCTTTAAGAAAGTTGACAAAGAAGATAGAATTATAGACATTCCCTACTTTGATATTGTTGAATAGACTTTAGAGAAATCTTTTATTATCCATCTAACGGAGTTTAATTCATGTACACAGATCGATATGAGAATATTCAAGGGTCTACTTATACACCAAGACCAAGAGCTTATCTAAAAGTTGTCAATCCTTCCTCCTCATCCCGTTATGGTGAAGTTGAAGCAATTGTGGATAGTGGGGCAACAATGACTTGCATTCCTGAATCAATAATTGCCAGACTTGGATATTTAGAGTACAGCCATCAAAGGGTGAGAGATGCTAATAATAACGTCGTCCTAAGAAAATCATATATTCTCAATATCACCATCGGCAATTATACATTTAATGATCTGGAAGTAATCGGATTTTCAAAATCTTATGCCCTGCTCGGTTGCGATATACTTAATCAGAGTAAAATCATGCTTGATGCACCTAACAATCGATGGATTTATAACTGTCCGGGACAATGTTTAGAATCAGATGGAACCACTGTAGATGCAACTCCATGAATAAAATCAAGAGATTTTTAAATAGGTTTTTAAAATTTGCTTTTTTGGGTAAAATTCCGTCTACTAGACCCATTGTTGATATTGATGAATCCTTTCTGGAACCTACCAATCAGATCAATACAAATGCCGACGAATCCAGTCAAGATCAGATTAAAAATCAGTTAATCATCAAAATTAATTGGCTTTTAATGATAGTTTGTGCTGTTTCCTTTGGATTTATCATTATTTATCCTTTAATCTATCCTGATAAAGCCGTTCCTGATATTATCCAAAATGCTTTCTTTACTACCTTAGGATGGTTTGGCGGTGTCTTAGGAGCCTTTTTTCAAGTAGAGCAAAATAAATAACTAATTTTCAAACTAAATCCTATCGGAGGAGAAGCGAGAGAAAAAATCTATTGAATCGGTGGAAAACTGTGGCAGCTTTGAGCCAAGTCACCCGGTCAATCCACATAAATTATCAGAGATTCGGGAATCTAATCTCGGATTGATTGTCTTTCTGCGTCGAGATTTCTTGAGATATACAATTACACAAAACTCGCAACAATTTGAAAGCTTATATGGTAATTATGATCTATCTTGGAATCTAGAATCGTTTCTTAAACTTTCCTATTGGCTCTGCATACAATCATCGGTTATTAATGCTAACTCTCAGGATTTATTCGATTGTTCAATTGAAGATTTAAAAGAAAAATTAGAACTACTTTGGGGCAAAAAATTAGGTTTAGATAATTCCAAAGAAGCTAAGTCAGCCAATTGGATTTTTGCGGCTTTAACTGATTTTAATGGGAGACTGCAAGCTAGGGATATTGTGAGATTTTTGTATTATGCTGCGAATGTTACTGTAGAAAAAACAGAAGAAGTACAATTTCCTAAATGGTCGAATACTAGACTGTTGCCTCCCCAAGCGATTCGACGAGCGCTTGAACCCTGTAGTCAGGAAAAAGTTAGAGAAGCAAAAGAAGAATATCCTATATTTGAAAGCTGGGTACAAAAAAGTTTAACCCAATATAGTGATAAAAAAATTCCTTTTTCTCTAGAACAGTTTGCTCTGGATGCTACTACAGTCAATGTTCTTGAGCAAATGGGAGTAATTTATGAGGACAAGGATAAAGAAGATGCAGTTCGTTATTATATGCCCGAAATATTCCGTGAAGGGTTAGGATTTTCTAGTCAAGGTGCGCGTCCTCGTGTTCTAGCTTTAAAGCGCAAAGTTTTGGGGAAATCAAATTTTTAATGATTCGATCTGTTTTGAAATGACTATATGATTGATTGTTATCAGCTTTTCACAACAGACGTAGCTATTATCAATCAAAAAAACGCCAAAAAATACTCTGCTGAATGTAAGTTAGCCAAAAAAGGTAGTTTCCGTCTTCAGGGAGGTATCAGACCTTTTATTGAAGTCAAATGTATGAGATCAAGAACCTTAGGAGACAAAGCGGCAGAACAAAGGTCTAAATTGATAGGAATACCTTCAACAAGCCTAAATATTCACGGTTCTTCGGTTTGTGTTATGCAATGGAGGGGGTTTATAAGGGATGAAACCCTTATATAGGAAGACATTTGGCGATTTTTGTCAATTGTTTTCGATCTAGAACGAGCTAATCAATTAAGTCTCTTGCCGGATAAGGATTTAGTCGATTTATGCCCCCTGATCGAATCATACCAAGTAACGAAGAGCCATATTCACAAAGATCAATATATTGAAACAGATTTTGATTTAGTGATTACATCTTTTGCCAATGCTTTTTTTCAGACCAATTTAGAAACGGGACTATTTGTTTGGAATCCCACACCAAAAGAGCAAATATTTTTAAGCAAAATTAATATTAATAATCAAGAAGAAGCCCTTTTAAAAATGTACGTTGCCAGAAGTAAAGATTTAACAGCAAATCAAACCAATAATATCAATTGTTCTCGCCAGAAATGCCACGATAACAACTGTAATTTCATCCCTAATTATCCCAAAATTTTCTTTGATGTTAATACGGCTGAACCTCTACAACCATGGCTCCCGATCGAAAAAATAGAGGATTTACTTGATTAAAATTAGGAATCAAGATACATCGAATAAACTTAATTGTAGAGGTGTAAATCTTGCAGGTTTCTGAAGATCATAATTAGCAATAAATACCTCCTTGCCCTTGCGTCTTTCACTCTGATAACCATGTTCTAATTTTAAACCATTTTTTTGATCATCAGTTCGATTAATAGTGTAATTCCATTCATTATCTTGTAAAGAAATACACCAATCATACATTTCTCTAATTTCGGAGCAATTATCATAAGTCAAAAGAAATTTAAATCGATGTTGATGTTTTTTCAACGTCTTACATAACCTTTCATGATCTTCTAGACTGAAGAAGCAGGAATAGAATTTATTTTGATCTGCTTGAAAGTAAGGAGGATCGACAAATAAAAAGTAATCATCGGGTAATTGATTGATTAAATCTTCAAAATCTAAACAAGATAAATTGACATTTTGCAGTTTTTCCGAAGTAGTTTTTAGGTGAGAAGGCCAGTTTTCAGGACGCATAGAATACTTATCACCATAGCCCCAATAACAATTTTCAAGTTTCATAATTCCTGAGTAGGAAGTTCTATTTAGATAATACCAACGCATGGCTCTTTCTAGGTCATTGGCTGGTTGAAATTCATTTTTATAATAACTGTGTAGTTCTTTGGTAGCGTTTAGATCTTTTAATAATTCAATTAGACTATCAAGATAATCTTTGATATGTCGATAACAGTTCATTAATTCCTCATCTTTGTCATTGAGAATATTCTCTGCTACACTTTCCTTAGCAAAGAATATAGATGCTCCCCCCGCAAAGGGTTCACAATACTTATGGTGACTAGGAAGACAAGCTAAGATTAGCTTACGGGCATAAAATTTACCGCCGGGATAACGAAAAGGAGAATTACTAAGTTTTTTAGCGATTTTGGACATTACCTTTGATTTTAGAGGCTTTTCTTTGAGATTATTTTAACAAAATTACGATATTTTCTCTAGGAATGTCAGAGAAGTTTGGTTTTACCGTGGATAACGTGGTAGCGAAGGCAAAAGCGTTGTTAGGTTAATTAAAACTTTGGTTTTGTGGAAAAAGCCCGCGCAAGCGGGTTTTTTTGTGATTATAGGTCAACCTAGTTTAGGCTTTAGGCTTAGTTCATGTAAAAATGTAAAGTAGGAAGAAGTACCGTAGGTTGGGTTGAGGCACGAAACCCAACACAACCAACAGCTAAGACAGGAAACCCAACATAACCAACAGCTACTTTTTTAACGTCAACCCAACTACTTAAAGGAGTAAAAACCATGAGTCTGTGTCTCAATCCTAATTGTTCCTCCGCCAATCCAGATGGCAATAAATTCTGTGAAAAATGCCGCTCGAAATTGTTCTTACAAGAGCGTTATCAAGCAACTCAATTAATTGGTCAAGGAGGATTTGGTCGCACTTTTAAGGCGATAGATTACAGTAAGCCTTCTCGACCTTATTGTGTGATTAAACAGTTTTTTCCTTCGGCTCAAGGGACTGATACAATTGAGAAAGCCTCAGAATTATTTGAAAAAGAAGCAATCCAATTAGAGAAGTTAGGAAAACATCCCCAAATCCCTGAACTTTTCGCCTATCTCAATCATGATGATGACCGTCAATATTTGGTACAAGAATATATTGAAGGACAGAATTTAGAACAAGAATTAAAAAGCCAAGGCGTATTTAATGAAGCCAAGATTAAAGCTTTATTAACGGATATTTTGCCGGTTTTAGATTTTATCCATAGTCAGGGAGTGGTTCACCGAGACATTAAACCAGAAAATATAATTAGACGTAACTCAGACAAGAAAGCCGTTTTAGTAGATTTTGGCGCGTCTAAAGTTGTTACACATCTTAACCGTTCTGTTACTGGTACAGTAATCGGTTCAGCGGAATATATCGCACCAGAACAAGCCAACGGTAAGCCGATCAATCTTAGTGATTTGTATAGTTTAGGAGTCACTTGTATTTATTTGTTGACTCAGGTTTCACCCTTTGATTTATTTGATACCAGTGACCATGAATGGATTTGGCGACAGTTTTTAGTCAATAATAATGTTCGGGATGATTTAGGGCGCATTCTTGATAAAATGATCGAGTTTGGGACAAGAAAGCGTTATCAGTCAGCGCGGGAGATTTTACAAGATTTGACGGGACAATCACCAGCAACTTCGATACAAACACCAGCAACTCCCCGTTATTCTCCAACACCAGCAACCCCCGTTATTCAAACACCACCACCGCCTAAAGTTGCTGCTAATATTGTGCTTAAAAGTGCTAGGGGGGTTAACTATTCTCGATTACAGCAACTCCTAGCAGCAAGAAAGTGGAAAGAAGCAAACGAAGAAACAGGTAAAGTTATGTGTCAGGTCGCCCAAAATAGCGAAGGATGGTTGGGAAAAGAAGATATTGACAATTTCCCCTGTGAAGATTTACGAACTATTAACCAACTCTGGCTACACTACAGCAACGGTAAGTTTGGCTTCAGCGTCCAGAAAGAAATATATGAAAGTCTTGGTGGCACGAGAGAGTATAATGAAGAAGTGTGGGAAAAGTTCGGCGATTGCGTCGGCTGGAGAAAAAGAGGTCATTGGTTGTGGGAGAGCAACTTAACTTTTAATAAGTTCTTTGCCCCCAAAGCTCACCTACCTACGTTACATAAGATAAATAACACAGCCTATAAGCTGGACTTTGGGGACTTTCCCTGGCCTTTGAAATGGGAGATGGGAAGCCTGGGTGGAATGACTTCTCTTCTCTTCTCTCGCGCAAAGACTTGTAACCTGTAGGATATAACGATCTCAGGTCTTTTATCAAGCTTAGTTTTGGAGATTTCTAGAACGAAAACATAGGCTTTTTCCTACTTCAATACCTGGCACTGGTTGCTGTCATCAAGCTATCGGTTTCCAGTAGTAAGCTACTTTGCAGATAAGTCAACTTTTAATTCTCGCTCTTCTACTATTATTTACCCCTCATCAATAAACGGGTTTTTAATATTTAAACTGGAAATCCCCTTAAAATCATCAACATTTCTAGTGACCAAACATCCATTTTGGCTCAATGTTGTTGCGGCAATAATGGCATCGGGAATCTTGATTTTATACTGTCGTTTCAGTTGAATAGTCAGATCTTCAATTTCTCTCAATATGGGAATTAATTCAAACTGTGAGAGTAAATCTTCAATTATCTGCTCTTCTTCCTTAGACAAAGTAGGAAAACTGAGTAACTCAATTCTGACAATTGGTGAGATAAAAATCTGATGCAAACTCAAAAAAGCTTGGGAGAAAAAAGAAGTAACTATATCGTCATCGGCTAAATAATAAATAAAAATATTGGTATCATAGACGTATTTCATCCATCCCACTCCCGACGAAGAGACTCTACATGAGATAGCATTGCCGCTTTTTTATCCTTAAGAATACCTTTGGCTTTAA
>NZ_JADBTF010000166.1:0-11719 GCF_020246295.1 Microcystis sp. M090S1
AGTGAGTTCTTTTCTTCTTCCGTGAATTCTAGGTTAATCATGTTTTTAATGAGTGCTTTGCTTCTAATTATGACTCTTAAACTATATTATTGTCCTTGAGTAAAAAATGCAAGTTGTAGCCGTGCAAAGTATATCAAAGTAATTCACCAGATTTGGTCCAGAAACCTCTGCCGACGATGTATGACCTACCTAGTGAAGATCCCGAGGAGCCTGGATTGCCAGACGAGTTTCATAATTTCCAGCCCCAGTTACTCCGAGAAACCTGTCAGCCCAAAACCTATAGTGGTGATGAGATTTTTATCGGCACTGACATCAACCTTTATCCCACATTCCGCACCCTAAGCTGTCACAGAGAGAAATTACGGAGAGAAAAAATCAAAGTGAGCATAAAAATAAACATAAGGAGCGAAAAAAGGCATTTGAGAAACAGTAAAGCACCAAAAATGGCATCAAAACCTATTCTCAATAAGGAGCAATAAGAATTAACACCACCTAGAGGAGTCAACAGATAAATAAAAGAAGAAATCCAAGAGATAAATCATAATTTAGACTAATCAATTAAAGTAAAAAACTAAATTATAGACATAGTAAAATGGAGCTATAAATCAAAGATATTAGCTCATGTTCACTCATAGAAATTAAATTGATAGAGATAATAATTAGGTGGCTAATTGATAGTAACGTAAACAATCATCTGGTAAAAGACGCAAGATAAAATCTCTGTCCTTATTCCAATTAGAAATATGTTCCTCCTGATTGAGTGTAATCAAATGAATACAATGAAAGCATTGAAAAATCCAGCGTAAAGTAGGGGAATTAGTTGCTTTACCTAATTGATTTTTAATTGTTGATTTAGACTCCAAGAGAGCATTTCTAATTTGACGTTGAGCCAATGTATAAACCAAGAGACATAAACCCATAATCATTCCCATAGACTCTATTCTCTCAGGACTTTTAAGGAAAATACTATCGGCAAAAAATAATGGGTCTTTGAGAAAACCAAACCCCCGTTCACATGATTGTTGAGCTTTATATTCCCTGAGCATAGAATCATCACTAAGTTCCTGTGAATCTAAAACATTCGTAGCAATAATAAAACGTCCTGCACTCAGCAATTCTGTATTAATTTTACTTTCATCCTGGCAGACTGTAGCTGATATTTGGTAGGATATTTCATTGAGAGAATCTTTTTTATTAGATTTGGCTGGAGTCACCTTACTTTCGTTAATTTGGTGATATTTGAACTGGGTTGATAATTTTGATAATGCCTTGATAGCATCTGCTTCACAAGCAAATCTCTCTTGTGATAACTTTTTCAAATCAAGAACCGCTTTTGATTCGGCTTTGGTAATTTTTTGGGTGAGTTTACGCAGGTCTGATTCTCTTCTTTCTTGACTTTGTACTACTAACCATCTTTGTTCTATTCCTGCATATTTTTCGGTTTTTGATCCTAATTTATATCCTGGTATTGTACTATCAATAAATTCTGATTCTGGGATTGTTGATATTAATGATTTTGCTGTTTTTATGCTTAATGGTACTCGACATAACCACTGTAAATCTGACATCATTTTCAGGTTTGATTCTGTATATAATGCTGAGTCAGCAACCATGAGACTATTAACTTCTAATTGTTTGTGATATTCTACTGCTATTTGACCAAAACATGATGAGTCTGCTTGGTTTCCTGATGCTAGTTTCAAAAATATTGGGATGTCTCCATCTCCTGAACATATCATTTCTATGATGAACTGTTTTAAGTCCGGCCGATGGTCACGAGAATAACCATAAGTGATGGTTATTTCTTTTGGTGATTTTACTGCTATTTCTTCTAATTCTTGGTTATTTCCTATTTTTTGATTCTCAAATATTACTTCTGGTAAGCTAGTGTTATACTGCCCCTGTACGTGCATTGATGATGAGTCTAGATGTGATGTTGATAGTGATACTCCAAATTTTTGGGCGGCTTTTACTGCGATGATAAAAAAGATTGTATCTAATCCTTTTATAAATAGTTTATCCATGACTCTCCCCAATTTATCGTCGTTGAGATATTCTGGTTTTACTCCTGCTCCTATTAGATGTTCACAGGCGATTGTTTCAAAATATTCGGGAAACATATATAACGGTTTGGAGACAAATCCTAACCCGTTTATTATCATGGCTTTTACTACTTGACCTGCATTTACTTTTTCGTCTTTTTCGATTCCTATTAATTCATTTATTATTTCTACTATTCCGATTGAATCTATGATTCCTGCTACTATCCCTAGATGGTCTATGTTCTGAATTTCTATTTCTTGAGGTTTTAATTTCACAACAGATTCCTCCACTACTTCTATTGTAATCAATTATTTCTTGTTTTCTGAACAATTATTTTTTTCTCTTGAATTTTCTCTTTCTCGCTCCATACCCCTTTTAATGCTATATATTCTCATTAACCCTTTTAACCTTTGAATTAATTTTAGTTATTATGTACTACTTTAATGGCTTTTTTGATCTGTGACAGTTGAGGGTGCGGAATGTGGGCTTAAAATCTGGCGACCGCTTGTTTCTAACAACGGGATTGCCGTCATCTCGGAGATGAGTTGGTTTACCAATGAGCTACCAGAGCCGGCTGTGGCCTATTGGCAAAACGCCTATCATACAATGGGTAATGAGTTTGAGAATATCGTTCGGGCTAATAGGTCTGGTTTTAAGGTACTTTCTACCCAGAGGCTGCCCAGTCAGGTTTGGTGGCTAAATTATTATCAACCTCTCCGTGAGCGAATCGGGCAGCTGGAAATCAGCCCAAGTAGCTCATCGGTTATTCGTGAAACTGAAGAAGAGATGAAACTTTTTGAGAAATTCAGCAACTTCTATGGTTATACCTTCTATGTTCTGCAAGCGGCCTAGGAAAAAAGCCGTCCAATTTATGATCAGCTTTGTTTCGCAGTAATTCCTATCGTTAGGTGCAAAAACTACAGGAAACTCCCACCCTGCAGCAATTGCGGGAACAACAGATTAGAATTATCCAAACTCGTTAAAATAGGGGAGATTTGGCTATCTCCCCCCACACCACACCGCGATAAATCCCACAATTAACGCACTTCAAACAAACGATTATCCGGTAAATTACTAATCGCTCGCTGGAGACTATTCAAGGATCTATTGTAATCGACGATCGCCTGTAGATAACGGCTTCTGGCATCGGTTAAATCCCGTTGGGAGTTGATCACATCCGTTTGGGTTCCCACACCCGCCTGAAAGCGTAAACGGGCTAATCGCAGACTTTCCGTGGCGGATTCAATGCTTTTTTGCGAAGTTTTGATGTTTTCTTGGTTAGAAATCAAACTATAGTAGGATTCCTCCACTTGAAGGCGAATTTCATTGCGACGGGAGGAAAATTCCGTATCGGCGCGATCGATATTTCTTTCCGCTTGACGAGCGCGAGCAAAAGCACGACCACCATCAAAAAAAGTCCAACGAATCCGGCCACCGACGCTAAAACCATCGCCAAAACCAGCTTCATCACTGAGATCGTTGAGGACATTATACTCGCCCAGAAGGTCCACTTGGGGAATCACCGCCGAAATAGCGATCGAGCGGTCTTCTGCGCTAATTTCCCGTTGTAAGAGTTGTTGTTCTAATTCGGCGCGATTTTTGTAGGCCAAAACGATACTATCATCAAGACTCAAGCCCCAAGTTCCCGCCTCGCGAATCTCATCGGCAGCGGTTAACTCGATGTGTTGGCCGACACTCAATATCTGTGCCAGTCGCCGTCGGGAAATACGCTGGGTAGAAATCGACCGGGTTAAGTCTTGGTTAGCGTTGGCTAGGTCAACTTCCGCCTGTAGGACAGCAAATCGGGTTCCTAGTCCCGCTTGCTCCAATAATTGAGCATCCCGTAAACTTTGACTAGCATCTTCGATCGAGGCTTGGGCGATCGCTACTTGGGCATCACCCCTCTGCAATTCATAATAGGCATCGGTGGCATCAAAACGAGTTTGTTCCGAGACTCGTTCCACCTCTAATTCCCGTTGCCGGATGACCTTTTCGGCCCTTTTGATCTGGGCTGCCCGTTCACCCCCTGTATAAACCCCATAGACGATCTGAACACTACCCTGAATGTTAGTACTATCTTCGGGTGTAGCGGCTGGGATTCCCTGTTGACGAGCTAACTCATTCTGTCGTTGGGCAACAGCAGATTGATCCTGGGTGAGACTGGCCTCTGCGGAGGCCGTGGGTAATAAAGCGGCCTGTTGTTCCTTTAATTGGGCGCGAGCGATTTCTAAATCGACCCTGGCGGTCTGTAAGGTCTGATTATTTTTTAAAGCTAATTCGATCGCTTGATTTAAGGTGATCGGTTGTACTACCCTAATATTCACCTCATCTGGTTTGGTGGGAAAAATTAGGGGATTGCCACTAGGATTAAGATAATTAGGGGCTTTGGGATCCGCTTCCGTGGTCGCCGGTGCCGCCGAGGGGCCGGGTAACTGAGAAACTGGATTGGCAGTAGGTTGCGGTTTCTTCAACAAATCCGCAGCGGACTGAGTTTGTGCCTTAACCGAGGATTCAGCCAAGAAAATCAACCCAAGCACCGCACTCACGGTAATACCATAACGCAAGAGCAACATGAGTATCTCGAAAGTAAACAGTAAACGATAAGAAGTAAATAAGCTCACACCACTATGTTGGCCGATTACTAATTACCGATA
Source organism: Microcystis sp. M090S1 (assembly GCF_020246295.1). NCBI lineage: Bacteria > Bacillati > Cyanobacteriota > Cyanophyceae > Chroococcales > Microcystaceae > Microcystis > Microcystis sp. M090S1. The sequence goes on from NZ_JADBTF010000166.1 coordinate 4,698, forward strand.
GTAACACGGGAGCTTGACTCGTATTGCTCGTGAGACGGGTTTGGGACGGGAGAGTCTCTATAAATCTTTGTCGAATCAGGGTAATCCAGAGTTTGCTACAGTTCTTAAGGTTTTGCAAGCACTTGGGTTACGCCTGCAAGTTGTACCCATTGCCTAAAAATCCCTAATCACTAATCCTACTCCATCCCGACGCGGATCGCCCGTAGCGGTTAATTCCCCCCGATCATTCACTGCCACCCCATGCACACCCCCAAAAAACATATTTTGTTCTTGCCACCGGGATACTTGAGTATTTGCGGGTAAAACCAGATTTTTGAGCATATTTTCCCGATCTTCTAAAGGTTCAATTCCTAATTGTTGATTTTCCCAATGTAGGCGCGAGGCGGCGATCGCATCGGCTAAAGATTGCCGAAAATCGATTAAATTACTAATAACCTGCAAAATAGCGGTGCGAATGCGATTGGAACCCCCAGAACCGAGAACAAATCGCGGCTTTCCTTCCTCTAAAATCATCGTCGGCGACATCATTGAGGATAAACGACGATCAACGGGCCAATTGTGAAAACCAAAGGGATTTAAGTCCGCTTCCCCGATCATATTATTGAGCATAATTCCCGTCCCCGGCACGGTATAAGCTGATCCTTCCCCGTTGGAAAAGGTGGCACTGGCGGCATTACCTTCCCCATCGATAACACTAATATGGGTGGTACTGCCCCATTTATTGGGATATTTGCCTAAAAATTCCGACGAGAGGAATTGCTCTTCGATTCCCTCCTGATGGATAAAATTATCGTAGCCTTGGGCGCGCGCTTGATTGGTTAAGGCCATCACCTCCGTTAAAATTTGCAGATGTTTGGCTCCTAGATGCTCTAAAGCCGATAAATTAACTGCTTCTAGTAATTTTAGGGCAAAAGCTAGGAGAATTCCCCCAGAACTAGGAGGCGGATTAGTCAGTATTTCGTAACCCCGATATTGGCTTTTTAGGGGTTTTCTCTCAAGGACTTGGTAATGATTTAAATCCTCTAGGGTAAGATAACCACCCTCCTGCATATCTTTGGCAATTTGGTGGGCGATTTCTCCCTCATAAAAGTCTTTTACGCCTTTTTTGCTTAATTCTTCTAAAGTGTTGGCAAAATCGCCCATCACACAGCGATCGCCAGCTTGGAGGAGTTTTCCTTGGGGAGCATAGACTTTTAAACCCTCTCTATCTTTGAGCAGGATCGAAGCGAGTAAACCCAGGCAAAAGCCGTTATATTGGCTCAAAATGTAGCCTTGTCGAGCATATTCGATCGCTGGCTCCGCTACCACGGCAAAGGGCAATTTTCCCAGTTTTTTCTGCACTATTTCCAATCCCCGTAACGCCCCGGTCGTAGCGACCGCACCTCGGCCAATGTGAAAATCTTGACTAGCACCACCAAAATCGATCGCCACTGGGTAAAAGTCGATATTTGTCAAGGGTTTTTTATATTTTGGAGTTTGACAAAAAAAATCAAAAATGGTATTGACTTTTTCTTTGGTATGTGCTAGTAAAAAACCGCCGCCTCCCGCGGAAGCGAGGGTGAATTCGACCACGAAAGCCGCTAAAATCGAGCCAACTATCGCATCGAAGGCATTTCCGCCCATTTCTAAGATTAATTGTCCAGCTTCGGCAGTTTTTGGATGTCCTGCGGCGATAGCGCCCTTGCTTTTGCGAGTCACTTTGATTCAGTTATCAGTTATCAGTTATCAGTTATCAGTGGGGAGATGGGGGTGTGGGGTGTGGGGAAGTGGGGAAGTGGGGAAGTGGGGAGAAGGGAGAATAAATAGAAATAATCTCCTGTCTCCTGTCTCGGAGTCTCCTGTCTCCTGTCCCCTGAATAGAGCTATTTTTTTAATTGCTTAACCGCTTGATAGATTTCGGGTAAACGCTTGTAAGCGGCTGCTACCTTGAGGAATAGCTTATGGGGGATAGCGGGAGAGCCAGAAACCACTTCTCCAGCCCCGATATCGTTGTGAATGCCAGCTTGGGCTGTTGCGATCGCACCGTCCCCGATCGCCGCTTGATTGGCAATGCCCACCTGTCCCGCTAAAATAACGCGATTGCCCACTTTTACGCCTCCTGCCATGCCTACCTGTCCGGCAAGGGCGCAAGCTTGGCCAATTTGGCAATTATGGGCAATATGGACGAGATTATCGATCTTAGTCTGGCTACCGATGCGGGTTTCTCCCACTGCCGGGCGATCAACGGCGCTATTGCAGCCAATTTCTACCCCATCTTCTAAGACCACGATACCCGATTGTTCCATCTTAAACCAGCCTTCGGGAACTGGCACAAAACCGAAGCCCTCAGCACCGATAACGGCGCCACTGTGGATAACGCAATCATTGCCGATTTGTACCCGTTCATGGATGGTACAGTTAGCGTGGAGAATTGTGCGATCACCAATATGCACCCCGGGGTAAATAACGGCGTTAGGATGAATGCACACCCCATCACCGAGGGTGACATTGGCTTCTACCACGGCATGGGCCCCGATGGCGACTTTATGGCCGATTTTAGCCGATGGATGCACCACGGCGGTGGCGTGAATGTAGGGTTGGGGCTGAAAGGGTTGATAGAATAATTTGATGGCGTGGGCGAATAAAAGTCGGGGATTGGCACTAGCTAACCAAGCGATGCCGCGTTCGTCGGCCTGTTGTTGTAAATTGGTATCCAGGGGCAGAATTAGGGCAGTAGCGTCAGTTTTGGCGACAAAGGCAGCAAATTTTCCCCCTTCGATATAGCTAATGGTATCGACTAGGGCGGTTTCGATGGGAGTTATGGCTTTAATTTGGGGATTTCTGTCGGGATAGGCGGTCAAACTCTGGGATTGTACTAAAGGACTTAATTTTTGGGCAATTTCACTAAATTTCATAAATATATATTGCGATCAAGATAGGGCTTATCCTAGGATAGTTTAAAACTATACTGATAATCTTGTCGTTATTATAGTCAAAAAAGTTGCTAGTTTTTTAGGGAATAATCCCTGTTTTCCATTTCAACAAAGCCGATCTCGATCTAGAGCGATTTTGGAGATAAGTTTGCTCTCTCCAAAACCGATTGGTTTTAGTTTTTACTACTCGATCGAGTTAATAAAATTGACCCGAACAGTATTAAGGCGATCAGAGTTGATGGTTCGGGAACTGTTTGAAAATCTAGGTTAAAAATTCCTGACTCTCCCCAAGAAAGGCTAAGATCTACCAGCTTAAAACTGGCTGAATATTTTCCCGGTCGAGAGGCAAGAAACTTCGGTAAAAAGGAGAAGTTATCACCAGTCCCGATCGCATAGATATCGCCAGCATTAGCTAAAATTGTCTGTCCTAAAGAGTTAGCTACGGTTAATCCATCACTAATCTCTAACAGTTGTAAGGATAGGTTGGCATTACCTAAAGACCGATTCCACCGTCCACCAGAACTGTTAAAAAGAGCTTGTTCTCCCAAGTCAGAGGAATTATTAATAGTTGCCACTGATTGCATCAGTAGATTGCTATATTCCTCCCCAGTGGCAGCACTAACAAAACTATTCTGAAAAATTCCTTTTCCCGCAATTAAGGAGAGAGAAGGCAATCCTGTAGAAGTCTCAGGAATGCGATTATTGCTGTTAGTAGGATTAACTACCGGATTACTAGACGGTCCGGAATAACTGTAAGTGCCGATACCGTGAAAATGAGGGGTTCCCTCTCGGTGAGCAACCAGAAGAGTTAACCGGTTATAGTTAGGATTGGCTAATCCCTCATAGATGCCCCGAGTTAAGGTGATTTGATTATCCACCCCGATATAAAATTCTGGCAAACTCTGACCAATGGCAGGCTCTTCAGCCTTAGCCACCGTTACCAGGGCGAAAGAAAGCGATAAAATGAAGCTAACAGCGATAAATGGATATTTAGGGCTTTTTTCGCCGATTTTATTCCCAGCACAAACTAATCCTACCCCAGAGACCTGTAGAACCATGATTTCTCTCCTTAATTAGAACGATAATCATTATCATTCTAGCAAAAAACCCTTGTTCCGATTCACTTTTGCCAACAAAGTTAATTTAAGTTAACGTGAACAATGCTGTCCCAATAAGTTGCCCGAGCATCTAAAGGGGTCGAGGTCGATCAAGGAACAGGCAACGCCGGAACAGCAGCGGGTCCTCTGGGGATGAGGCCAAATCCCGTCAAAGTTTATCTTGATCAAAAAAGATAAACAAAGCTGTACTAGATTTTGCAGTGGGGAATCTGGGTTAAAATAGACCGAGAAAGTTAACAAAAAAATTGTCTCGCTCAAGTCGGCGAAAATCAGCTTATGACCCTTGCGGTGGCGATCGAAAAGTTAAAAAAATCCTACGGTCAGACAGCAGCGGTTAAAGATATCTCCTTTACCGTGGCAGCGGGAGAAATCTTCGGTTTACTCGGTCCCAATGGTGCGGGGAAAACCACCACGATTCGCTGTCTTTGCACCCTTGCTAAACCCGATGGCGGCAAAATCGAGGTGGGGGGTGTCGATGCCCTGAATAACCCCAAATCCGCCCGTAAACGCCTGGGTTACGTTGCCCAAGAAGTCGCCCTCGATAAAATGCTCACCGGCCGGGAACTGTTGCAACTACAAGCGGCTCTCTATCACATTCCTGCTCAAAAGTCAAGAGAGCGCATCAAAGAATTAATAAATCTTTTAGGATTAGAGGAATACGCCGACAAAAAAACGGGGACCTATTCCGGCGGCATCAAAAAACGGCTGGATTTAGCGGCGGGATTACTGCATCAGCCGGAAGTTTTGGTGCTGGATGAACCGACTGTGGGACTCGATATCGAAAGTCGTTTGATTGTCTGGGATTTTCTGCGACAATTGCGGGCGGCTGGAACCAGTGTATTAATTACCAGCCATTATCTCGAAGAAATTGACGCTTTGGCCGATAACTTGGCAATTATCGACAATGGTATCGTCATCGCTCGCGGTACCCCCTCACAACTGAAGGAGCAACTGGGTGGCGATCGCATTACCCTAAAAGTGCGAGAATTTTCCCCAGAGGAAGAGGCCCGAAAAGCGAAAGAGTTATTATCCCGTCTGCCTTTTGTCGAGGAAGTAATCGTTAATACCGCCCAGGGTAACTCCCTGAATCTCATCGTCACGGCCAATAGCAATCCTTTAAGCAAAATTGAACAAACCCTAGCCGAATCGGGATTACCCGTGTTCAGCATGGCCCAATCCCGTCCTAGTCTCGATGATGTCTATCTGGCGGCCACCGGACGCACCCTGATGGATGCGGAAATTGCCGCCGCCAGCAGTCGCGACCTCAAGGCGGAGAAAAAACAAGCGATGAAGGAATCCTAGTCCGGCGAGAAAGGCTGTAATATTGCCTAATTGCCCGGTTAAATCATCTATAATTGGAGCGATCGATTATATATCAATCATTATGAAAGATAAACGGGTATTGCTGACCGGCGGTACGGGAGGACTGGGTTTAGGAGTCACTCCGGCGGTTTTACACCATGGCGGTCAACTAACCATGACCTATCGGGAGGAAAGGGAGGTAGGTCGTCTGAAATCTCGGCTGAGTGCGGCGGAATTTGAGCGTATTCGCTTTGTCAGGGTGGATTTAACCCAAGAAACTGCCGTGGCTAGATTAATTGATGATCTCGGTCGGGTCGATGTTTTAATTCATCTAGTCGGGGGTTTTACCATGGGGGCGACGGAGGAGTTTAGCTATGAAGATTGGCTAAAAATGTTCGATTTAAACCTCCATAGCACTTTTTTACTGTGTAAACACTGTTTACGCTCGATGAAACTTCATAACTATGGTCGTATCGTCACTATCGGTTCTCGTGGTGCCGTACAACCGGGGGCAAATTTGGCCGCCTATTGTGCCTCGAAAGCGGCGGTAGTGGCTTTAACCCAAGCGATCGCAGAAGAAACCAAACAGACTAATATTACCGCTAACGTGGTTTTGCCCAGCATTATCGATACTCCGGGCAACCGGGAAGCGATGGGAGAGGCAAATGCCAAGGACTGGGTAAGTCCCCAATCTCTAGCCGAGGTGATCTGTTTTCTGGCGGGGGAAGGGGCGAAAGACTTGCGCGGGGCGGCAATTCCCGTCTATGGTTCCCTGTGAGTGGTTTTTTGTCTTCAGGCTGATACACTGATGACGGCACTCGCTCTCGCTAAAAATTGGGGTTAATTTATGCTTATTCGGATTCTTATCAGTCTTACTATCTTACTTTTATCCTATCTGCTCGGTTCGATTCCCACGGGTTATTTAATCGGTAAATACAGCAAAGGTATCGATATTCGTGACTATGGTTCCGGTTCCACTGGGGCCACCAATGTGTTGAGAACTCTGGGAAAAACTGCCGGGGCGATGGTGTTATTAATTGATATGTTAAAGGGAATGGTGGCGGTGTCCCTAGTACGAGGGCTATATTTTATGGATGTCAATCCTCTCCCAGAAAGTTGGTATTATTGGTTAATTATCGGGGCAGCATTGGGGGCAATCATCGGTCATAGTAAATCGATTTTCTTGAATTTTAGCGGTGGTAAATCCGTCGCCACCAGTTTAGGGGTTTTATTGGTGATGAATCCCCTAGTGGCTTGCGGAACTTTGGCGAGTTTTTTGGTTATTCTGGCACTTTTCCGGATTGTTTCTTTAGGTTCGATTATCGGGGCGCTGGTGGTGAATATTTTAATGGTTGTTTTGGGTCAACCTCTCCCCTATATTTTATTTAGTTTGATGGGGGGAATCTATGTGATTGTTCGTCATCAGGGTAATATTAAAAGATTGTTGGCAGGGACGGAACCAAAAATAGGTCAGAAAGTACAGCAATCATCGGAAGTAAGTTAATAACTTTCTCAAGTCAGAATAACCACTGTGAAATGAAGTTGACGGCTCATCGAAAATTTGGGTCTGAAACCCCGTCGTTCTACGACGGCTTTACTGTTAAATATTAGCACATTTACGAAATATATGCTAAAATGTGAGGTATGGAAAAAGCCTATTCGTTTCGATTTTACCCCACACCCGAACAAG
>NZ_JADBTF010000167.1:0-22164 GCF_020246295.1 Microcystis sp. M090S1
CTTCTAAAAATCTGAACCGTAACAGGTTTATTAGATTCTAAGGCATAAAGCAAATCATGTTTGCGTCGTCCATTGACAACAAAATCTAAAGTTATTTTTGTCCCATAAATTTCTTGATAACAACGAGGAACTGTAATAGTAACAGTGAAAATATCATCTTCTTCTTGGTGCGCGTGCTGGTTCCGAGGTTCCCTCGGAACAGTTCGCTCCGCTTGATGATGAATTTTCGTGACTGGATTATTGCCATCCACTGACCCTTTACCGATACTATAAAAATTGCCTCCTCTATGAAGTCTCCAATCTTCTAACCATTCTTCATGATTAGCATAGCCATTGATTTCTAGATGATATTGAGCCTTAAATAACTTCTTTGACCCCCAACAAATGTGAAGTCTGTCTGTTTCCTTTAAATCAGAAAGTTCCTGTTTCTTTCGTTGTAATCTTTCTAGTTTAGATTTGACCCCTAATAATCTCTTGTTAAAGTTTCTTCCATTCGCCGTAGTCGAATTTTGATAAGCCTTCTCTAGAACTTCTAATTTTTCTCTAACTTTCCTAAATCCTGCTTTTAAATCTGTTTCAAGAAGTTCTATGTGATTGGCTTTAGCTGTAGTTAATTGGTCAAACACTGAACTAGCATTTGTCGCTAAACTATCAGCCCATGCCCATTGAATATCAAATTGGGTTTGATAGTTTTTCTCTATCTCATCCTCAGATAACCCTTTTTGTCTATCATTTAAAGCGCGGCGTAAAAGACTTTGATAATCCTTTCCCCAATCTTCTAGAAAGGGATGATATTCTATCTTACTTTCAATCCCTATTAATCTTTGATAGCTCGGTCTATCGGTCTTTTTTTTTGACCGACTTATCCGGGTTAACTTAGCTTTTAAGGATTTCTTTTTAGCCATTTTTCTGAGATTAGCCACCCTATTATTCTAGCAGATTTTCTTCATCTTCAGTCTCTTTTAAGATTTTATTTATCTCTTTTTTATATTTCCTTAACCCGTAGAGACGACAAGAGAAAGAATGAATCACTGCCATTAAATCTTCAATGAGTTCTTGTTGAGGTGATCAAGTTTGAGCATTAGCTACTATTAGCTTACCTTCATGGCTTTTTAAAAAGTGTTCAAAATATTCAAACCCGAATCGGCATAATCTATCTTTAAAGGCAATCACTAAAATCCCAATTTGTTGATTTTCAATCATTGTCATTAGTCGTAAGAATTGAGGACGAGTATAATTTAATCCTCCTCCAATTTCTTCGATGACTTCATCAATAATATAACCTCTGGCTCAACAAAACCGTTCTAAAGCTTCTATTTGTCGAATCAGGTCTTGTTTTTGTTTGGCAGAGGAAACTCTGGCATAGATAACCGTTTTTTTCGGAATTTGTGGTTGTTCTAGACTTAACGCTTTGTAGTAATCTTCTTCGGTATAATAGCGGTGTCCCGATGGGAGTCTATGGGCAGGTAATTTTCCGTTTTTATCCCAAATTCTTAAGGTTCCTATGCTCCGGTTAATCTTTTTGGCAAATTCACCTGGTTTGTATCTAGCATTCAATCACTGACTCCTAATATCTGCTATACTTTATAATATCTTAGCAGATATAGTTAGCTTTTTGCTACCTAAACGAAGCAGCAGAAAATCTGCTAATCAGTCGGACAAAGCCAGAATTAACGACTAACATTGTGAGCGGGAATTTTATTAATGGAATGGCCGTTATGATTGCCTTTGGTGGAGGCAATAATATTAGCTTCTAAAGCTGAAGTCATCTCGGCCAACATTTCTAAATTGAAACGATAGCCGACGTTGCGGACGGTTTGAATTAAATTAGGTTGCCTGGGATCGGTTTCGATTTTTTTCCGCAGAGAGAGAACATGAGTATCGATTGTCCGGGGATTATCAATTTCCTCGGGCCAAGCGCGACGCAGTAAATCGGCTCTTGATAGGGGTGTTCCCTCCGCTTGGGCTAAAACGTAGAGTAGGCTAAATTCTTGGGGCGTTAATTCGATATATTCCCCGTGAAATTGTACCCGTCGTTGGGCTAAATCTATTTTTAATTGCCCATAATCCAAGTGTAGAGGAGCAGCCCTACTGCCTAAACGACGAGTTAACACTTCTACCCTAGCCATAAATTCTTGCATTCCAAAGGGCTTTCTCAGGTAGTCGTCGGCCCCTGCTTTTAAACCATTGACCACATCTTTTTCGCCATTGCGGGCCGAGAGAATCAGTATTAAAGACTGTTTTTGTTGATCAAGCCAACGGCAGAGTTCGATTCCATCCCCGTCCGGCAAGTCGGAATCGATAATTGCTAAGGTTGGTTGACGATGAAGGAAAGCTTGACGCGCACTTTGCAGGGTTGCCGATTGATTAACCAAATAACCGGCCTGTTGCAGATGCCAAGCTAATAGCGATCGCAAGTGCGGGTTGCCCTCAACAATAGAAATATGGATCGATACCACTTGAGTTTCTGCCCCATTACTGCACAGATTGACACATTGTCAGGGTATCAGAATTAATGTCAAGATGTTGTAACAATCGTAACATTCGTCGGTCGTCAGCTTTGAATCAGTGATCAGTTATCAGTTATCAGATCTGAGTTTTCAGTTCACTGATTACTGTTTACTGTTGACTGGTCACTGAAAAAAAGCTCCCCGCTCCCTGCTCCCTACTTCATAATTCACCCCATGTGCAACTAATTTTGGCTCTTCTCGACTTTGTGTGATAATTTTTGCTTATGGAATCGTGAAATGCTTACTGGGCAAGACTTTTAGGACTATTTTGCGGATATTCTATCAGTATAGACCTCGTTTTCACACAGAAACCAGAAGCGCCATATTGTCTGTCTGATAATATCTTATTGATTGTTCTCTCAGCCATTTAACCATTAACCAGGGAGCATCTCACCTTTGTAACCCCTAAATCAGGTTTTTATGTCAAGCTATTTTGAAAGCCTTGCTAGAAACCAGTTTTATGGATAAGTATAATTACTCACTTGCATAAATGAGATGCTCCCTTTAACCACTAAAAAACCACCAGAACACCATGATAGATAACTTTGCCGCCAACGACCTCTATAACTGTATAGATAGTCTAGATTCCTCAGATTTTCAGAAATTCCTAGGGGGGAATAACTCATCAATTTTTCCCCCCATAGCCACTAATCGAGCCACATCTCTTTTCAAAGAAGAAGTAGCGAGCATTGATCTTGATCTTACTACCTTAGATAACGCCGGCAATACCTTAGCAACGGCCCGTGATATCACCATTGGAGCGACTCCCACCAGCTACAGCGATTTTGTTGGTTCTACAGACACCAATGATTACTATCGTTTTAGTTTAGGAACCAGTAGCGACTTTAGCCTCAATTTAACGGGATTAAGTGACGATGCCGATGTGTCCTTATTAGATAGTAATGGCAGTGAGATTACTAGCTCCACTAATGGCGGTAACATCAGTGAGAGTATTATTCGTCAACTGAATGCGGGTACTTACTTTGTCCTGGTTTATCCCTACAGCGGTAGCACTAACTATGACTTAAGTTTAGCTGCCACTGTCGGGATTCCTGATAACGCCGGCAATACCTTAGCAACGGCCCGTGATATCACCATTGGAGCGACTCCCACCAGCTACAGTGATTTTGTTGGTTCTACAGACACCAATGATTACTATCGTTTCAGTTTAGGCAACAGTAGCGACTTTAGCCTCAATTTAACGGGATTAAGTGCCGATGCCGATGTGTCCTTATTAGATAGTAATGGCAATGAGATTACTAGCTCCACTAATGGCAGTAACATCAGTGAGAGTATTACTGGTCAACTGAATGCGGGTACTTACTATGTACGAGTTTATCCCTACAGTGGCAGCACTAACTATAACTTAACCCTGTCGGCGACCACAGCCACAGTTGTACCCGGATATAGTGCCACTTCAGGATACGGTTTAGTTAATGCCGCAGCAGCCGTCGCCGGAGCCTTGAATCAAAGTACTTTTGCCAATGTTCCCACTTTTGGTGGTGCTAATGACTGGGGGGTTAACTTAGTTAATGCTCCGGAAGCTTGGGCAAGAGGTTATACAGGACAAGGAATCGTCGTTGCTGTACTAGATACAGGAGTTGACCGCAATCATGCCGACTTAGCGGGCAATATTTGGACGAATGCGGGCGAAATTGCCAATGATGGGCTTGATAACGATGGCAACGGTTACGTTGATGACGTTTATGGCTGGAACTTTGCCAATGGCAATAATAACACTTTAGATGGCAACCGCCATGGTACTCATGTGGCGGGAACCATTGCTGCCGGTAATAATGGTTTCGGAGCCACTGGTGTGGCCTACAATTCCAGAATTATGCCGGTGAAAGTTTTGAGCGATTCCGGTAGTGGCAGCTATAGTGGCGTTGCCCAAGGAATTCGCTACGCCGTGGACAACGGTGCCGATGTGATTAATATGAGTTTGGGCGGTGGTAGCACTAGCAGTGCAGTTCAATCGGCCCTCCAGTATGCCAGCAGTCGCAGTGTTATCGTGGTTATGGCCGCCGGTAATGCGGGGGCAGCTCAACCCGGTTATCCCGCTTTCAATGCCACCTCTTGGGGTCTTGCCGTAGGTGCCGTTAATAGTTCTAACCAGATGGCTTCCTTCTCCAATCGTGCTGGCTCCAATTCTTCGATGAGGTATGTCACCGCTCCAGGCGTGCAAGTGTATTCTACTCTCCCTAATGGTGGCTATGGTTTCTTGAGTGGAACCTCCATGGCAACACCTCATGTGGCCGGAGTGGTGGCCCTAATGTTGAGTGCCAATCCGAATCTGACCGATGCTCAAGTACGTCAAATTATTACTGCCACAGCCGGTAATGTCGCCTAAAACTTGGCTGTTTTTCAGCCTCAGATTTCTTATCTTTAGCCATCAGCGAAAAGCTGGTGGCTGATTCCCAGATCTCAGACAAAAAAACTCGTTTACTTTTCGGTAAACGAGTTGACTTTCCATGATATGATTAATAGTCCTGGGAATTATTTGGCAACTGCTACCGGTGCTTTGACGGGCTGGGGCTGGGCCTGGGGCTGCAGGTCGCGCAAACTTGGGAAAAGGAAGTGGTTTTCCTCCACATATTGCGCTCCAAACAGTCCTTTTTCAGCCCAGAAATAGCGATCGGTTGTATGCTCGTTACGCTTAACAATCAATAAAGCTGGTGGGCTAATGCCTATAGCTTGAATATACTTACGCGCCGCAGTTACGGGTTTATCTTCGCCACTTTCAATACTATACTGGGGTATAAGTTCAAGTATCTTACGTCCTTCTTGACGACGGCGACTTTTACGTTTCCGTTTTCTGGCCAACCCAATTACCTCCTGTTTTGGCTAATCGTTGTAATGATAGTTACAAAAGCCGTAGCAATTATATCCGTTCTAGACCAAGAAATCAAGTGTCTCTCACAAACCCAATTACAGACAAGTTTGACTAGAAGCTAGACTGAGACTAGGTTTAAGTTTTTCTGACAAAAACACACCCACAAATATCGATACAAAACTTATTATTCTTAAACTTTTTTTAATATATACCTTGATCCACCCCGAAAATAGTGACCAAACCCTTGTCCTAATTGCTTTTTGCCGGTTGCCCTCGACTCAAGAGGAGGGTCATTCTCCCCTATGTAAACTGGGAAACAAAACTCGCAACCCTAGCTGTATCTAGGTTTTCTGATTTTTTACTTTTTACTTTCTTGGTATGCCCTTCTCCTCCCCCTCCCGGACTCCCCTGAGTGATGATTTTATTGCCCTCTGTCAGGCACAGATGGAACTTTTGCGAGAGCAAATGGAAACGGACAGAAGTGCGGTTTATTTAAATGAACCTTTATCGAGTAATTTAATTCCAGTCGTTGTTTATCCGCCTTTTAATCCCCCTTCTCCCCAAAAAAAGCGGCTTTCCTTACAACCGTGGCAACCGGCGGCAGACTTGTTAACTGCGGTTAAGTTAGAAGATTTATCCCACCTCTGGGGTAATCAGGAGACCGTCAGCAGTCATCGCTTGTTTTTACCCTTAATGTATGAAGAGGGCATGATCGGATTATTGGTGACAACCAGAGAAAAACGACCTTGGCAAAGTTGGGAATTAACCCGGATGGAAAAAATCACCCAAACCCTCGCTTTGGCCTGTGTACTTGATCGCCAATTAGGAGAAGAACGTTATTATCGACAATGGCAACGTCAGCGCCTCGATACCTTTCTCCATCAAATCCGCAATCCCCTCACCGCTTTAAAAACCTTTGGTAAACTTCTGCTCAAAAGGCTTTTAGCCGAAGAAGGTAACGATCCCGCCATTACTGGTATCCTGAGGGAAAGCGATCGAGTTCGGGACTTAATCGCCGAATTTGAGGCACAAATTCAGCAAGAAAGCGAAAATTACCCCACCGTCGATATTCCTCTCCTGCAAGCGCAATCTTCCCCCACCGCCTTTCTCTTGCCTGCTGGCAGCGGCCAACTAGCTCCGATCGATCTCCATGATATTCTCGATCCGCTGCTCCTTTCGGCCCAGGCCGTAGCCAAAGAGAGAAATCTCAGTCTAGAAACGATTCACGGGGAAGACATACCACTTATTTGCGCCAAGATCCCCGGTTTGCGGGAAGTATTCAGCAATTTAATTGATAATGCCCTCAAATATACTCCTGCTGGCGGAAAAGTCACCGTCGAGGTGCAGAATGTTAAGAATAGTGTAGAAATTGTTTTTAAAGACACGGGTTATGGTATAGCGAGGAGCGATCAAGAAAGAATTTTTCAACGTCACTACCGGGGGGTGCAAGCAGGGGGAGATATACCCGGTACAGGATTGGGTTTAGCGATCGCAAAAGAATTAATTACCAGCATGGGGGGGACGATTGAATTTATCAGTCCCAATCCCGAGCAAACAAGTTCCCTCTACCCCGGCACGGTTTTTCGGGTTCATATACCAGTTATACCCGATGATAACCTCAGTATAGAGGGATGATCTGGTCGTCAATTCTGCCTATTTTCTCGATCGGGAGATTCCTGGGGCGATCGGTTAAAATATATGGAAAATATCAGTGTCAATGGTAACTTGGCTGTGAACCAAAGAATTAACAGTAGCTAGAGACAATCAATTACACACATCTAAGTAACTCTTGCCTTTTGCCCCTTGCATGAGTGCCTATCCTAACCAAGAAGTTAATTTTGTCCTATTACTTAAATTATGCCGACTATCGAACAATTAGAACCCGCTAATAAGGCCGATGTGGTAGTATATATGCCCTACTATGCCAAGGACAAATATAGTATCCTGCCCTATGCGATCGCTTTGTATCAAGCAGGATCTTTAGAAGGTCGTCGTCGCATAGAAAACAGTCAAGGGATTCCCTTTGTAGCGTCTTGGTATGTATCAAAATTGCCCTCGGAATTGACCCGTTGTCGTTTACAATTTGAAGGACAGGCCGACCTAAGCTATGAGATGACGATTATTAACGCCGAGTTGATCGAATACCTCATCGATGCGATTAAAACCTTTAAGCAGCTAGGTTCAGCCGACTTTTCGCAGGGATTTTATCGGAAACTGCTGCGATTTGAAGAATAAAAGTCGGGATTTTACGGGTTAAAAAGGAGCAAATCGTGGCGAAATCAGCCAAATCTATACTCATCTCTTCCCTGGAACCCCTCAGTGGTAAATCGGGAACTATCGTCGGTTTAGCGCATCTCTTGCGGCAAAAAGGCCTAGAGATAAGTTACGGCAAACCAGTGGGCAATTGTCCGGGCTACGTCGATGGGCAATTGGTCGATGAGGATGTAGAATTTATCCGGCAATTACTAGAATTATCCCCCGATCAGCTGCGTTTACCCGTGATCTATACAGATGTGGATTCCGTTGCTAAACGTCTGCAAGGTGCAGATAAACAGGACTACGGCAATATTCTTGCTGGCTATCTCGATCGGGTTAACAGTGATATTACCCTCCTCGAAGGGCCGGGGACTCTCTGGGAAGGGAGTATTTTTCAGTTATCGATGGGGGAGATGGCCAAAATTCTCCAGACTCCGATCCTATTGGTGGCCCGCTATAGTTCTCCCCTGATTGCCGATAGTCTGCTGAAAGCACAACAGGAATTAAATAATCAGCTGCTGGGGGTAGTAATTAGCGATATCCCCGCCGATGATTGGGATGAAGTACAATCTCTCCTAAAACCCTATCTCGCTGGCCAAGGTGTGGAAGTTTTAGGACTGTTACCCGCTAGTAAACTGCTGCGCAGTATTAGTGTTCGGGAAATTGTCCATCTTTTAGAGGCCAAAGTATTATGTCGGCCCGATCGTTTGGATTGGATGGTAGAAAGTTTAGCGATCGGGGCAATGAATGTCAACGCCGCTTTAGAATATTTTCGCAAGGGGGAAAATATGGCCGTGATTACGGGTGGCGATCGCACAGACCTACAGTTAGCTGCCCTAGAAACTTCCACCACCTGTTTAATCTTAACTGGTTCTATCTCTCCAGATCCCCTGATTTTGGGCCGGGCCGAGGATTTAGAAGTACCGATTCTCTCGGTAAATTTAGATACTCTCACCACCGTGGAAATCGTCGATCAGGCCTTCGGGAAGATTCGCTTACAGGAACAGGTAAAAGTCGCTTGTATTCGAGAATTAATGGAGGAATATTTCCAGATCGATCGCCTGTTAGAAAAGTTAACAACAGGGGGGTAATTTCTCCCTGGCTGCCGAGAATTTCATTGGAAATCCCTTCATGAGTCTATCATCCTCCCCTGTGTCCCCTCCGGTCAAAGAAAATGACTGGAGATTATTATTAAGATTACTTCCCTACGCAAAAAAGCAAAAAGCCCTGCTATTTTGGTCATTAATACTTCTTTTTCCCCTATCTCTCACAGGGGCGATCCAACCCTTAATTATCGGTCAAGCGGTCTCCCTTTTGCAAAAGGAACAAACTTGGGATTTTTTGGCTCGAATGCCCTTAACAGCAGCCATTAATACCCTAATTATTATCCTCTCGGCTTCGATTATTTTACGACTGATTTTAGGGACAACACAAGGTTATCTAGTGCAGAAAGTCGGTCAGTCAATTACTGCTAATGTCCGGGAAGATTTATTTACCCATGTCACCTCCCTTTCCTCCAGTTTTTTTGATCGCTCTCCCGTGGGACGTTTAGTCACTCGTTTAACCAGCGATGTGGAAGCATTAGGAGAAGTTTTTGCTAGTGGGGCGATCGGAGTTGTCAGCGATTTGGTCAATATTTTAGTTATTATCATCACCATGTTTACCCTGCAATGGCAATTAGCTCTATTGTTGGTGTTGATGTTATTTCCCGTCACTGCTTTAATTATCTTTTTTCAAAAACAATACCGCATCGCTAACTATCAAGTACGCGAGGAATTATCAAAACTTAATGCCCAATTACAGGAAAATATAGTCGGAGTTAATATTGTTCAATTATTTCGCCGCGAACGCTTTAATGCTGAAATGTTTCGCGCTATCAATACTCACTATCGTCAATCCCTAGATAAAACAATTTTTTATGATTCGGCTGTCTCGTCCACTTTGGAATGGATCGGATTAATTGCCGTGGGAGGAGTATTATGGTTAGGCGGGATTTTGATTCTCCAGAAAACCATTGATTTTGGGGTTTTATCAGCTTTTATTTTATTCTCCCAACGTCTCTTTAATCCCCTGCGTCAGTTTGCCGAAAAATTTACTATGTTTCAAGCGGGTTTTACTGCTATAGAACGAATTGGTGAATTAATTAGTATTCCCATTGAAATCACCGATTCTAACAATTATAAAGATATTTACTTCCCAGAAAAACGTCAAACTGGCGAGATTATTTTTGAGAATGTTTGGTTTGGTTATAAACCCGATGAATATATTATCAAAGGTCTCAATTTTACCATTCATCCAGGGGAAAAAGTCGCTTTAGTTGGTCCCACCGGTGCGGGAAAAAGTTCGATTATTCGTCTTCTCTGTCGTCTTTACGAACCAAGTAAGGGCAGAATTCTAGTGGATGGTATCGATATCCGTTATCTTCCCCAAGCGGAATTAAGACGTTATATCGGTGTCATTCTCCAAGAAACTTTTCTCTTTGCCGGAGATGTTACTCGCAATATTACTTTAGGGGAAAATTATGATTTTGAGCAAGTGAAGGCAGCAGCTAAATTAACTAATATCGATCACTTTATCGAGGAGTTACCCGATGGTTATCATACCCTTTTACGGGAACGGGGTGCAAATTTATCGGGAGGACAAAAACAATTACTCGCTTTTGCGAGAGTCGCTATTCGTAACCCCGAAATTTTAGTTTTAGATGAAGCTACCGCTAGTTTAGACGTGGGGACAGAAGTATTAATTCAAGAAGCTTTAGAACAGATTTTAGTCAATCGTACTGCTATTATTATCGCCCATCGTCTCTCCACTATTCGCGATGTCGATCGAATTCTTGTCCTTAAACGCGGGGAATTAGTCGAATCGGGAACCCATGAAGATTTATTAACCGAAGACGGCCTCTACGCTAGTTTATATAAACTGCAAATGTTAGGCACAGATAGTTAACAGGAGACAGGAGACTCCGAGACAGGAGACTCCGAGACTCCGAGACTCCGAGACTCCGAGACTCCGAGACTCCGAGACAGGAGATTATTTTTATTTATACTTCCCACACCCCACACCCCACACCCCACACCCTACTTCCCCACACCCCACACCCCACACCCCACACCCCACACCACACACCCTACTTCCCCACTTCCCACTTCCCACTTCCCACTTCCCACTTCCCACTTCTCACAATGCCTTCGCCAGAATCTGCTCCGCTAGTATCACAACTGCAAAAAAAAGTCAATAGTTTAGATGTACCATTTTATGCGCCAGGGCATAAGCAGGGGGAAGGAATCGGGGAAGATTTAAGTAATTTACTGGGAAAAAGCGTCTTTAAAGCCGATTTACCCGAATTACCCGACCTTGATAATTTGTTTGCCCCGACGGGGGTGATTAAAGAAGCGCAAATTTTAGCAGCCGAGACATTTGGGGCAGATAAAAGCTGGTTTTTAGTCAATGGCTCCAGTTGTGGCATTATTGCGGCGATTTTAGCCACTTGCGGCGAGGGAGATAAAATTATTTTGGCGAGAAATATTCATAAATCGGCAATTTCGGGCTTAATTCTCTCTGGGGCGCAGCCTATCTTTATCAATCCCGAATATAATCCCACTATCGATCTAAATTTAAATATAACCCCCCAATCCCTCGAAAATGCCCTGAAACTTCATCCCGACGCCAAAGCGGTGATGGTAGTCTCTCCCACCTATCAAGGGGTTTGCTGTGACTTAGAAACTATCGCCCAGATTACCGATCATTATTCTATCCCGCTGCTCGTCGATGAGGCTCACGGGGCGCATTTTGCCTTTCATCCCGATTTACCTCCGGCTGCCCTGTCTCTCGGCGCTGATATGGCTATTCAGTCCACCCATAAGGTTTTAGGGGCCTTAACTCAAGCATCAATGTTACACTTAAAAAGCGATCGCATTAGTTCCGAAAAAGTCGATCGAGCCTTACAATTAGTTCAAACCACTAGCCCTAGTTATTTGCTTCTCGCTTCCCTTGATAGTGCTAGAAAGCAAATGGCGACGCAAGGACTAGATTTACTGACCAAAACCCTCGATTTAGCCGCTACTGCCCGAAAAGAACTCGATAAAATCCCTAATATCTCTGTTTTAGACTTTCCCCATTCTATCCCGGGTTGTCACTGGTTCGATCGCACTCGTTTAACGGTAATCGTCAAAGATTTTGGCTTAACTGGTTACGAAATAGACGATATTTTGCGAGAAAAATACGCTGTCACGGCAGAATTACCGACTTTAAGCCAACTTACTTTTATTATCTCCATCGGCAACCATCGCGAACACATTAATCGCCTAATTACTGCTTTTCAATGCCTTCAATCCCCTTCCTCTACCAGTTTACCCCCCACTCCTCCCCCAGTCACGGGAAATTTGGCTATTTCTCCTAGAAAGGCTTTTTTTGCCCCTACAGAGATAGTATCCCGGAAAAATGCCCTCGATCGTCTTAGTGCTGATGTTATCTGTCCCTATCCCCCCGGTATTCCCGTTTTGATGCCGGGTGAGTTAATTTCTCAGGAAGTCCTCGACTATCTGCAAACTATTTTAGACCTCGGTGGCACGATTACCGGCGGTAGTGATGATAATTTAACTACTTTCAGGGTTTTAAAATAATCGCAAAATTATCTGATATATTAACCGGAAAAAGGCGGTAATAGCAATTGCTCCGATGGCTGCCATCACGGCAATGATAGCAATTTCAGGAAAATTTAGGCTTCCTTGCAGTTGCGAAAGAAAGAAGATGAGGGTGAGGGTAATTGCTGCTAGAATCGGTAAATCTCTCCCTTCAATCACTTTTTTAAATAATGCCCAAACTAAGCCACCTAAGATCATAAAAGCGATGACAATTCCTAGCGAGGGGAGTAAACTATTTAAGGCAATTACTAATAATGTCCCCTCAAATCCTGTAAAGGCAGCATTAGCGAAGGTTTCCCCAAGAGAAAAGCGGGAAGTTTTTCTAATCACTGGAGAAGCTGGAGGGGATGGAGGAATTGGAGAAGGTGGAGGAGATGGAGGAGATGGGGGAGGTGTATTTAAAGCGGTTAAAACTTCTCCACAGGATTGAAATCTATCCAGGGGATTTGCTAGTAACATTTTATTGAATACTCTTGCTAAATCTGCACTGATGTTGGGGGCATAATTTTGCCAATTCCAGACCTGTTTTTGGGGATCGTATAGATCATCAGGATCGCGATTAGTTAAGAGTATAACACAGGTAGCTGCTAGGGCATATAAATCTGTGGCTGCCGATACCTGATTGCCTAATTGTTGTTCGGGAGGAGCAAATCCAGCTGAGTAAATTGTTGTGGATTTCTCTTGTGTATTACTAGGGTTATTGGTAGCCTGTTTTACTGCCCCAAAATCGAGTAAATAGAGGCGGCCATTTTGGGAGCGCATGATGTTAGATGGTTTTATATCCCGGTGAATGGAACCATTTTCATGAATAAATTTGAGGATAAGAAGTAATTCTTTGAGAATGTTTTTGACTTCACTTTCTTGAAAGGGTTTTTGTTGCTGTTGGAGAATTTCTTCTAAGTTTTTACCGTCGATATATTCCTGGGCCAGATAGAAAAATTGCTCTTCTTTTCCCGTTAATTGATTCTTGACTGTTAAAGGGAAAAAAGCATAGAGATCGGGGATTTGGGGATGTTCTCGTCCTAAATCTTCTAAAACGTGCGCTTCTTGAAAAAATAAGTTTTTCGCTTTTTCTAAAGCTTGCGGACTTAAATTACCGGAAGGTTGAAATTGTTTGAGTACACATTTAGCTTTTTTGGGACTATAACGATCTAGCGCTAAAAATGCCGCCCCAAATCCTCCTTGTCCCAATAGACGTTCTGGCAAATAACGTCCCCCTAAAATTAATGGCATCCCGCAAGTAGTACAATATTTCTGATCGATCGAGGTTAAGCGATTGCTATCGTCTAGGTCTAGGCATTGATTACGCGGTCTCGGACAGTGGGGACGCGTACAAATAACTTCCATAGTCACCGTTTCCCGTGGTACTGCTCTTAGTTTAGCTACTACCGGCAATTCGGGTTAAAATTTTTATTCTTGAGAAAGAGTTACAAAGAGGGTTCGTAGGCCGACACGGATTCCCATTATACTACAAGGTTAGCAGAAATTTTGGAGTTTGTCAAGTCTTTGGCCGAAAAAAATTCAGCCAGATAAGGGCGGTTATCGAAAAAATCGGGTCACGCATATCATTCAAGGCCAGGGTTCTGGCCACGACTTGAGCGAAACGGTCTTGAACCATCCACTCCCGTGTCACCTCGTTTTGAGGCTCTTGAAAATATTGCTTTTTTTTCTCAAAGACAGTAAACTCAAATGTATTGTAAATGTATTTCAGATGAATTATGACTCTATATCTAGTAGAGGATGATCGACAAGAAAGGACCAAAGAACAAGTGAGCGAGATATTGGAGCGCATTGCCACAGTCGCATCAAAATCGCAGGGAGAGTTAATCGAAGCCCTAATCGGTGAAACAGAGGGGCGGTTATTCCTGATTATCAAAGCGATCGATCGCGCCTCCCTCGAACAAGTACTAGAAAACGCTGGGCTAGGTTGGCAACTAATCAAGGAAATGCGCTTGATTGGGCAGGACTTAGCCACTGTGCGAGAGCGCAAAGACAAAGCCAACTATCTAGTACAGTGGAATTTACCTCCGGGGCTAACGATGGAAACTTACCTGCAACGAAAAGCGGAGAAAACCCCCCTTTATGCTCAAGTGCCTGAAGTCAGTTTCGAGCGTACATATATTTGCGAAGACTTGAGTAAATGTCTCTGTTTCTACGATAGTCCCGATGAAGCGGCGGTAAAAAGAGCCAGAGAAGTGGTCGGCGCACCCATAGATAGTTTGACCTCGATTGAAAATATTCACCCCTAGGAGAGAACAATGATGCTCGATCGAGGCTCCGAAATCCTTTCTTTTCTGGAAGAAAGAGCCACTGACCTCAACAACGGTACAGCTAATCTCAACGTCGGTTGGGCCCTAACCAAGCTAGGAGAATCGGGCTGGTTCGGCTATGCTATACCTGAAAGCTTAGGAGGCCGGGGTGGCTCCTTACTACAGGCAGTAGAGGCGATCTCCTCTGTGTCCCAATGCTGCCTGACCACCGGTTTTGTTTTCTGGTGTCAGCGCGTCTTCATTCAATATCTGGCCGCCAGTAATAACACTTACCTACAAAACAAAATTCTACCTGCTGTTCTCAAGGGAGAGATAGCCGGAGCCACAGGACTCTCCAACGCCATGAAGTACCTCGGCGGGATCGAGGAGCTGCGTTTACAGGCAAAGATCGAAGGAGAAAACGTCACTGTTAATGGCTTCCTGCCCTGGGCCTCTAACCTCGACTCTAAGGGAGAATTCATAGTAGCCGTTGCCGCTCAAACTAGATCTGGACAAACTCTTATCCTCGCCCTTCCCTCCTTCGCAGAGGGGTTAAAACGGGGTGAAGACCTACAATTATTGGGTTTACAAGCTTCCCGCACCAGTACCCTTGAATTCGATCGAGTTCAGTTATCTCACGACTGGATTATCAGCTTGGAAGCAGCAAAATTTTTACCCTCAGTCCGCCCCTGTTTCTTGCTGTTACAATGCGGACTGGCCCTTGGCATTACGCGTAAATCCCTCGCGGAGACGGAGAAAAGTTTAGGGGGAAAGGCCGCGGTAGCCAGCGATCGTTATTTCTGCGCCCGGGAGCGTCTGACTCGTCTAGAAAAGAAAATCGAGCAATTCAGCACCCTAGAAAGCTTCGATCTCGGAGGGACACGCCAACTATTCACCCTCAGAGTGGACATTACCCGGTTAGCGGTGGAATCCGTATGGTTAGAAGCGGAAATTAAGGGAGGAAAAGGCTATTTCCGTAATAGCGACACGGCGCGACGGCTGCGCGAGGTGGCCTTTTTACCAGTGTTAACTCCGAGCCTGATTCAACTAGAAAGAGAATTACAACGTCAGTCCTCTACCGATAAAATTCTCACTGGCGAACTCGATCGGGCGGGGGTGAGGGAATGAGCGTCGCCACTGATTACCCCGTCCTCACCCTCAAAAATCTCCATAAACGCTATAAAATCCGCAATGGCTACCGTACCGTTTTTGAGGATATTAACCTACAGGTGCGCTCCGGTGAGGTGGTTTGTTTGCTTGGGGCCAGTGGTTGCGGTAAATCTACCCTCCTTGCTACCGCCGCTGGTTTGCAAAGTGCCGATGGCGGAGAAATACAATTGCACTCACGACCCCTACAAGCACCAGACATCCGCAGCTCGATCGTCTTTCAATCCCCCGCCCTTTTACCTTGGTTAACCGTTTGGCAAAACGTGGCTTTTGGTTTGAAATTAAAGCGGATGCCCCGCCTCGATCATCAGCAATTGCGCGAAAGGGTTCACACCGCCGTTAAAAGCGTCAAACTAGAGGGCTTCGAGCGTGCCTATCCTCATCAACTATCGGGCGGTATGGCTCAGAGAGTTTCTCTAGCCCGCGTCCTCGCCCGCCGCCCCTCTCTCCTCCTCCTGGATGAGCCGTTTAGCGCCCTCGACGCGATCACCCGTTTCGAGATGCAAAAACTCCTCCTAGAAGTCATAGCTCTCTATAACAGCACGGTTCTCCTCGTTACCCACGACATCGATGAGGCCCTATTAGTAGCCGATCGAGTTCTTCTCATGGGCCGTCATCCGGTGGGCATCCGCCGAGAATGGACCATCTCGATGCCGAAACCCCGTTTCGAGTCAGCGAAGCTTTTGAGTGATCTACGCCAGTCAATTTTTCAAGAATTAGCCCTTGTCATGACACTGTAAATCTATGAACCTACACGATAATTGTGCTTGTTGCGGCATGAGCCGTCGAGATTTCCTGAAACTTTCGGCACTGTTTACCAGTTCCTTCGGAGCAGCGATCGCCGCCGATAATTGGAATCTCCCTGTTCACGCCAATGCCAAAGATCAGCCTGTGAAAATCGGTTATCTACCGATTACGGATGCCGCCCCCCTATTGGTGGCCCACTCGCGAAAACTTTATCAAGCGGAAGGTTTAACTGCGGAACAACCGCGCCTATTCCGTTCTTGGGCGCAGATTGTTGAAGCCTTTCTCGCTCGGCAGGTGAATGTTATTCACGTTCTTTTTCCCACCTCGATCTGGATTCGTTACGGGCGCAATTTCCCCGCTAAAATCGTCGCTTGGAACCATACCAACGGTTCAGCCCTCACCGTCCTTCCCGATATTGAAAATCCCAGGGAATTGGGAGGTAAAACGATCGCGGTTCCTTTCTGGTATTCCATTCATAATTTGGTCTTGCAACAACTCTTACAACGTAACGGGCTGAAAATAGTTCGCAAAGCCAAGGACGCGCCGATCGCTTCTAACGAGGTTAATCTAGTGGTTCTCCCGCCCCCGGATATGGTATCAGCCCTCGCCAATAAGAGCATCGGCGGTTATATCGTTGCTGAACCTTTCAACGCGGCGGCGGAAAATCTCAAAACCGGTAGGATTCTCCGTTTCACCGGCGATGTCTGGAAGAATCACGCCTGTTGCGTCGTCTTTGTTCACGAGGAGGATATTAGGCAACGGAAACAATGGACGCAGAGGGTGGTAAACGCCCTCGTTAAAGCCCAACTCTGGTCCCGGAGCAATCGCTCGGAAGTGGCCCGGATTCTCTCTAAAGATGGTGGAAAATATACCCCTCACCCGCTGCCAGTATTGCAACGGGCGCTTACTTACTACGATCGCAATTTCTATAAAAAAGACGGGGCGATCGAGAATCCAGACTGGCAAGTCAACCGGATCGATTTCCAGCCCTATCCTTTCCCTTCCTATACCGAGGAACTGGTACGCTTGCTCAAAACCACTCAGGTGGAAGGAAATACGGATTTTCTCCAAAAACTGCAACCCCGACAGGTGGCCCGGGATCTGGTGGATGACTCTTTTGTCCGTAATGCCTTGCAACAGGTGGGCGGACCGAAAGCTTTCGGCTTACCGAATAATCTCTCCCGCATCGAGACGATCAAATTTTAAGAATCCGAACCTATGAAGTCACAATCTTTGACCTCCCCGCCAAGAGCTTTACTACCCTTATGGGGTATGGGTTTTGGATTATTGCTCTGGTGGCTATTTACCAGTCCTCTATGGCACTCAAACCCGATTTTAAATGATTTTTCCCCTGAGCGATCTTTTGTCGCTTTATTACGTCTTTTTGTTGGGGGGGAGATTATGCCCCATATCCTCACCAGTTGCCGCC
This sequence comes from Microcystis sp. M090S1, assembly GCF_020246295.1. NCBI lineage: Bacteria > Bacillati > Cyanobacteriota > Cyanophyceae > Chroococcales > Microcystaceae > Microcystis > Microcystis sp. M090S1. Next base: position 17,835 of record NZ_JADBTF010000167.1, read on the forward strand.
GGGTTATTGTGGGCTTGGTTCTCGCTAGTGCCATCGGTGTGCCGTTGGGGGTATTAATCGGGTTGTATCGCTCCCTTGAATCGGCTTTGTCGGCCCTATTTCAATTTCTACGCATGATTTCGCCCCTTTCTTGGATGCCTTTAGCGGTGATGGTTTTGGGAATTGGTGATCTACCCGTGTATTTTTTGCTGACGGTGGCGGCTATCTGGCCGATCCTTCTCAATACGGCTGCTGGGGTTAATGCGGTTGATCGCTCTTGGTTGACTTTAGCCCGCAGTCTCTGTGCTACCCGAGGGGAAACGGTTTTCCAGATTATTCTGCCTGCGATCCTCTCCCATCTCTTAACTGGTTTCCGTTTGGCTATAGGTATTATCTGGATCGTTCTTGTCCCGGCGGAAATGCTGGGGGTTAGTGCGGGTTTGGGTTATTATATTCTCGATACACGCGATCGACTCGCTTATTCAGAGTTGATGGCAGTGATTCTCGTTATTGGCGCGATTGGTTATCTGCTCGATTGGGGTTTGCGTCTGGCTCATCGCTCTTGGACGCATCAAGATTAGCCTATTGGTTCAACTATGTGGGAAGTGGGAAGTGGGAAGTCTTGGCGCTTTTCCTTAGTTGAAAGAGCGGGCCAGACGACTAACACCAGTGTGTAATAACTGTTCCAAACTTGGGCGATCGCTGATGGCTTGAAGATTGATCACAAAACAGGTTAAACCCAGTCCAAAGAGGATAAAAGTGGGGGCCATAACCACACCAATCATTAACCAGGTGGCGACGTGGAGAAACATGGTGACAGCGAACAACAAAGCTAGGGAAGCAATGGGGAAGATTTGACGGGTAGGACGACCGAAATAGAGAAAAAGAACTGTTAAAACGGTGGTTACTAAGTTAGCGGGTACTAAAAAGGCACAAATCGAGACGCAATAGTTGCGGGAAAATTCAGCGAGGGTATTAAAATCTATCATTAATATTACTTTACAATTGCCTGAGTCTTAGTACTCTCGATTGTAGCGGAAAATTTACATGATCGGGATGAAGGTGACTAAAGGCTGTGGTGCAATAGATTTTCGAGAGGGAGCTAAAACGAGGATCGGGGTTAACCACAGAAACCAAAAACCTACCTAAAGCTTTTTAAAGCTACTCATTTCTGTAGCTAGATAGCTAAAATAAGTAACTTTGGCCACCGATAGATTTTAAGAACGTTATCAGGTATAATCAAGATATGAAGCTAGTTGAACGTCATATTATCAGTCAAAACCATCCCTTATGGTCAGAAATCGACCATTATGCCTTCTTGTCAAAAAATTTGTTCAATCTAGCTAACTACCATTATCGCCAATATTTCTTTGAAAACTCCCAAAAACTGAGTTTTAATCAACTCTATCATCTGGTATCTAAAACCTCAGATTATTTAGCTTTACCCACGAAACCGAAGCACGCAGATAATCAGAAGATTAGATCAGGCTTGGATTAGTTATTTTGCCGCTTTTAGAGCTTGGAAAAAACACCCTGAAAAATTTTTAGGAAAACCTAAAATTATTAAGTATAAGGACAAAACCAAAGGAAGAAACCTGCTAATATATTCTCAGGAATCAATTTATAAAAAACCTTTAAAAGAAGGAATTTGTCACTTGTCTATGAGCGACGTAAAATTGACCACTTCCCGAAGAGAAATAATTGAAGTGAGAATTGTCCCCAAAAGTAGCTGTTATGTCATTGAAATAGTCTATGAAAGACGGTCGGAAACCACAGATAAACAAGAGATAGCTGGGATAGATTTAGGAGTTAATAACTTAATGGCTGTAACTACAAATCAAACAGGTGTAGCACCTCTTTTGGTAAATGGCAGACCGTTAAAAGCAATTAACACCTTCTACAACAAACAACGTTCCCGCTTACAATCTCAACTGAAAACCAGAAATAATCAACCCTCATCTAAGAGATTGATATTCCTAACCCATAAACGAAACTGTCGAGTAGAAAATTATCTACACACAGCTAGTAAAAGAGTAATAGATTGGTGTATTCTTCATGAAATAGGGACGTTAATAATTGGGCATAATGAGCGGATGAAACAATCTCTTAATCTAGGAAAAAGGAATAATCAACAATTTGTTAATATTCCCCATTATAGATTAATAGAAATGTTAACCTACAAAGCTCAATTAAAAGGAATAAAAGTCATAATAACTGAAGAATCCTATACCTCACAATCCAGTGCTTTAGATAGGGATGAGTTACCTAAATATGGTGAAGAAAAACCATTATTTAAGGGAAAAAGGTTAGCTAGGGGACTGTATAAAATGGGAACAAATCAGTTGTTAAATGCCGATGTCAATGGGTCATTTAACATCATTAGAAAAGTAATTCCTGATGTCATTGACCAGGGAATAAAGGGTTTGCCGTTTAATCCGCTCCGTGCTTGACCCACTACGAATGACTAAGCTTTCAGGCTTTTAAGTAAGTTTGAGTAAGTTTAGTTGAGCGGTTTACTTTTGATTTTATTACCCAATCCAGGCTTTTGGGGGGTTGGGGGAAGTCCCTGAGTCTCAAATTAAATTAATTAAGCTTGAACAAATGCCAGAAAAAGCGACATTTTTTAAGGGATTACAGATACCAAAATATCATTTTAATTTCTATAAGTCATACAAAAATTTAGGTTAAGATGACCTCCGAGGATGAATTAATATAATTTTTGACGCTTTCTAGTAAAAGTTGATACAAAAAATGAGGTGTTTTTTGATTGGCTAATTCCAGACTATTCTGATAAATTTTAACAGCAGATTCATCATTAATCATTCGATAGTGAATGATTTTTGTCCATTCTGGTGCAGTTATCATTAATTGAGGAATCACTTCAATAAAAGCTTGTATTTGTTGTTGGGGTTCAAAATCTTCTAAAAAATGCACTAAACTAAACATAATTTCAGGATGTTCACAGTTATCATCTAGGATAAGATGTAAGTCTTTTAAATGTTTATCATCAGGATATTTGGTAAGTTTTTCTAATGTTTCCTCAAATAAGTTAATTTCTTGGGATGTTTTCATTAAGCGATTCTCTTGTAGGATTTTTATTAAATTCATGGGGTTGTTGCTCCTTAATCAAAAAAGGTTGACCAGGTAGTTTTATTAAGTTGAATGAGTTCTTGTAATCCCTTTCTAATATCTGCATTATATAATCCTTGACCTAGATAAATTGAGCGAATATCCCAAACTTCTTGTGCTAAGGTTTGTCGAGGGGAAAGGGTTAAGTCTGGACTTTTACCATAAGATAAGGTTTGACGATGACGACCTCCTTTTCCGGGGGATAAGTGTTCCATCATGATAGCAATTCCTTGATTAGTTGTGTAACCTTTGATTTTCGCTTTCATATACGCATTGGATGGTAGATGATGAGGGGTTAAGTTATCTCCTCTACTACCTAATTTTAACAAGTCGCCGTATGTCCCGACTTTTCCTTCTCCTGTCAGTAGTTTAAATTGAGTGATGTTGTCTCCTTATGATTATTTTAGGCCATAGGTTTATCATAGGTGAATAAAAATCTTATCGCTCTTCTATCTCGGAAAATCCCTGTCAACACATAAGTGCTGAAACTCTTATTTTATAAGCGAGCGCTCGCCTATTTTCTAACAACAACTCGAAAATTTAGTTTCTGTTAGTTATTGATCACCCGAAAGCTTGCCCCGAAAGAAAGCTAGAATTTAGACACGATCAGAGCTTTTTCCTGATAATTAAGCTTTAATGACCCATTTTCCTCTTTTCCCCCAACTCCAGTGCTTCCCAACCCAAAAAAGTAAGGCAGACCTTAGCCTACCTTAAAACAAAGCGAGGTTGATCAACTTTGAGGATGCCGATGCGGATGCAGTGGATGGAATTGGTCTATTACCATATATCGTCGATTATAGCAAGGGTTTTGCCAGTTGCATAGATTCAATTAACAAATAATTGTAAGCTTTACCATAGATGTTACTCTATACATTGAGCCGCAAGGACTATCTCTCGTCAAACTGGGTTTCAACCTGAACCTCAGTTCGGGATTAGTCAAAATTCTGAATGTTCTCCTAGCTGATAAACCCTATTCTTTCGTGGAACTGATGGCAAAATCTCTTTAACCGTAACTAACCTTCATTCGGTAAAGATTTTCCTCCTCTCGATCGCCTCGGAGAATTGTGCTGTAAGATATATTCCTGGACTTCCCCCATACATAAATACTAGAAAATTAACAAAACCCTTACTGCAGGTCGCTTCTCAGAAAAAATTGAAAAGAGGCTACTGGGTACATTTTTCACTTGAAAATGGCTGTACCGTTGACTGTATCTGGAGTAGA
>NZ_JADBTF010000168.1:0-11255 GCF_020246295.1 Microcystis sp. M090S1
ACCCTTACACAGAAAGACATTGCTTCGATTTTTGCCAATTGTTTTCTATCTAGAACGAGCTAATCAATTGAGTCTCTTGCCATATAAGGATTTAGTCGATTTATGCCACCTGATCGAATCATACCAAGTAACGAAGAGCCGTAAATCGTAGTCATCCAAAATCTCCATTTTTCTTCGGTTTTCTGGAAACGAGATGGGCTGAACAACCTTAGCCCATTGCTTCATCCTTCCCCTTTGCGTGAGTAGTTTTGGCAACTTTGGTGTTGGGTTTATATCTCTACTGTGCGTCGGGGTCAGTAACCATCTATATTGTCATATAAAGCCGTCCTCAAAAGACGGGGTTTCAGACCCAAATTTTCGATGAAGCGCCTTTTTCTTTTAGCGATCGCCTTACTATTGGTGTCCTGTCAGAACCTTCCCGCACGGTAGTCAGGGGTTCGGTACACGACGGCGACACGATTAGGGTCGATTGTGACGGAAAACAGCAAAGAATCAGATTCGCCTGTGTCGATGCCCTCAAGGGGTGACAGAACAGTTAAAAAGCTTGCTTTATAAGGCTCATAGCCGTTAACCCTTTGGAGAAATAAGGGTTTTTCTGGGGTTTGAGGCGGATCAAAGAAAAGGCAAGTTCCGAGAAAGTATCCATCGACTCAACCCAAAAAGTACCATAAGTACCTATCCAAAAATCACGGCTCTTCTCGTTTCTGTGTGGGAGTAAGAAGAATAGGGATAATTTTCCAGAAATATAGTCTTCAAAGCCTTGCCTAGCAAGACTCCTACGAATGATAAGCACTGATTATCACACAAAGTCGAGAAGAGCCGCAATCTGACAGGGGGACAAGCCAGCTGAAAAGCTTATGTAGCATGGAATACAGACACAGACTTCCAAAAAAGATATAGCGGTAAGCGCTTGAGTGAGATACAGACCAAGCTTTGCCTAGCATGGTTTATAGCTCGTGACACTGTACCTCATACGACTGCACACCGCTATAACTAGGGTTTGCTGAATAAATAATCGAGAATATCTAACTTAAGGAGAGGAGAGGATCAAGGCATTGGAAAACTGGTATTTCCCTGCTTTGACGGTTAATTTGCCCTTTTTCCAACCCAAAGAAACAGGAGAGTTATCTCGACTTAAACTGTTATAAAGGGCGAAATTTTTTGACCAATCGTGCTTTTGACCGTTACGAATTAAAATCGGCAGTAGATTGATTTGATTATAGGTCAATTGTAAACTCTGCCCTTGACTGCCTTTAAATAAAACCCTGCCCTGCTTAATTTGAGTTAAATTTACTTGACTTTTTTGCTTAAATATGCTCTTGAAATTCTCATAACTACCCTGGGTTGCCGCTTCCCCCACTTCCAGAGCAAAACCCGCATAATTGTTACCTGTGGGTAAAGCTTGGTAGGTATTATCATCGGGATAAGGGGAATTAGGAATCTCGATCATTTCAGGAGAAGAAAGATTTATTAATCTCAGGGCTAACCAAGTTTTTTCTAATTGAATAAACCAGATATTATCATCTTTTTCTACCTTGGCAGTTTTCGGTAATTGCCAGAAAAAAGCTTGGTCTGCTGGACGTAACCAGATTAAAAGATTACGATATTGTCCGATCTCATCCCCGGTATTTTTGCCCGGTTTTACGCCATTTTTGCCAGTGTTAGCCACAAAAAAATCCACCCCTTTGTGTTGATTAAAGGCCATTAATTTAAACGGGGCCACATCGCCATCGGGGAAAGTTCCCGCCAGACTACCCATTTGATAACTAGCCCCGATAAATTGAGTTTCCCAATAACCCGGACTTTGATTATTGCCCGGTTTCCAGTTTTCATACAGGGGTTTACTGGCGAGAATTTCTACCGGTTTATTAAAGTTTTTTCGGGCTAATTCCATCACTGCCAAAGGAGGACGATAACCACTGGTAATTAGATAAAGAGAGTCCAATTCCGGGCGATTATTGGGGACGGGAGTATCACCAAAGTATAGCCAAAAAGTGCGGGATGCGTGCGATCGCATTACGCCATGGCCATCACCATAATCGCGTTTTACAGGGCCACCCCAACCACCGCGATAATATTTAACACTAGCGGCCATGGATAACCAATCTAAGGCCATTTTTGCCCATTGTTTAACTTCCGTATCTTGAGCAAAATCGTAGAGATTGAGATAGGGAGCAAAGGTGTGACCGTGATAAACTTCTGAATCCCATTCTCCCATACCGATGTTATATAAAGCTGAAACGTAACGCTTAATTTTACTTTTATAAATTTGACGAGTTGCTTCATTTCCGGTTTCTTCGGCCATCAGATAAACCGATGTTTCGCGCATCGCTCGCAGGTTATCAGTATTGCGACTATCTACCCATAAACCCCGTCTTGTTATACTCCAATCATTACCCGTTCCTTGGCCCGTACCGTGGATAGGGTGGGGCCGTTGTAAAGGGTCGGTTTCTGTCCAAATTTTCGCCGCATTATACATTCTCTGACGATAAACTGGATCGAGATACTTTCCGAGAAGAAAATACTTTCTAATTTGTCCTTTCAGGGTAAAAGAAAAATAATAATCTATATAATCAGTGTGGGCCTGTTCCCGTTTTTGTGGGTCATCCTGCTGCAGGAAATCTAGGGCTTTTTGCTGGTTTCCTGCCAAGAAATCAAACATGGCCATAGGATAGGATCTTTTCTCGTTTTCTCCCCACAAATTGCCATAACTTTCTGCCTTAGCAAAATGGTTAATAACTTGCTTGGCCCTTTGTTGAAATTCTGCCTCTAATTCCGGTGTCCAATCGTTAAGATATTGGGGTTTAACTTCGGCAACGGGGAAGGAAGCGATCGAGTTTTGAGAAACAGAATAGAGGGAATTAAAGCCAATAGTAAATAGGGCAATTATTACCGCTAAAATTAGATATTTAATTCTAGATCCAATCGTCATCTTCGGCAAATTCATCGATGTTTCCTTGATTTTCTGGGGACTGAGGTTGATTCTCTTTATCTAATTGTAAAGGAACTGGTTCAGGAGGGATAATTTCTGGTAATAATTCTTCGGGTTTTTGACCATCTACCTCCACCACAATCATTTCTGTGACGGGAAACCAAAGTATGCGGCCTTGATCGTCACAAACCGTCAGCGATCGAGATTTATCTGGAGTCTCGGTTGCGAAGAAATCTCCTAACATTTTGGTGGGTAAAATATTCTTACTTTCACCCCCACTAACTCCTAGGAATATATATTCGTTACCTGTGGTCAAATGTTGGACAATAATCGCCATAGTTAAAAAATTCAGTCAATGAAATGTACTTATTGATAAGCTGTTGACTCTTGAATGATAGCTTTCAGCCATGAGCTTTCCACTGATAACTGATAACTGATAACTGATAACTGATTACTGATTACTGATTACTGATTAACTTGACTGCCGTGACTGCGAGGATCGGTTTGACTAGCGCCCGCAAGGATATTAAAATCAGAAGCCTGTCCCGTAGTGGTGGCATAGGGTAGGGTAGAATTAGTTAAAAGTGCTTCTAAATTAGCAGTTAAAATTGATTTTGGTTGTTCTCCGATCGCTTGGGCAACTGGTTGTCCTTGATTATTTAAAAAGACAAAATGGGGAATACCATCCACGCGATAACGGAGAATTTCCGGCAACCATTTATTATTATCAACGTTGAGCATGACAAAATTAATGGCATTACCGTATTGTTTTTTAATTTCGGCAATTTCAGCGGCCATCGCCTGACAACTGGTACACCAATTAGCATAAAATTCTGTCAGGGTGGGTTTACCATTGCTGAGGGCAAGATCGAAAGGTGTCGCTTTTTCCGCTTGCGCTTCCAAAGATACAGAACTAGCGGTGGTTTGAAACCCCAAGAAAATCGCTACACTAAGAATAACTGCCGTTACTGCCAGCAGCAGATTTCTGATTTTATTGGTGGGTGTGGTGGCTGTCATGGATAGTCTCTCAAAAATTATTCCTATCCTATCCTATCCTCATGAAAAAACGCGTTACTCTCACTTTTCCCAAAAAAGCCGTCCATATGCCCGTTACCTATCGACTGGCGAAGGATTTTAATGTCGCCGCTAATATTATCCGCGCCCAAGTTGCCCCCAATCAAGTGGGAACATTAGTATTAGAATTATCGGGAGATATCGATGAGTTAGAAGCGGCGATCGAATGGTTACAATTACAAAATATTGGCGTTTCCCAAGTTAGTCGCGAAATCGTCATTGATGAAGAAAAATGCGTCGATTGTGGGTTATGTACGGGAGTTTGTCCCACGGAAGCTTTAACCCTTGATCCCGAAAGTTTTCGTCTCAAGTTTTTGCGTTCCCGTTGTGTGGTTTGTGAACAATGTATCCCCACTTGTCCCGTGGCGGCAATTTCCACAAACTTGTAAAGTAGCAGTTATTAAATTAATTTTTTTGCCCATTTAAATAATAGCCATCTCTGGAGATTTTAAGCCTTCATTTGTCTCCAACGCGGTTAATCGTCACAAATATCCCGTTCCCTTTCTGCCTAAAGACCCTTTCTCCGATACCATAGTTAAAAAGAGATTGCTGACTCTGGCCACATCTGTGGGGATTACATACCATTAATCATGGTTTTTTTGCAAAAAATACAAAAAACTTGACATGACTTCTGCCGTTCCTCGCCTTTCCTATCCTGATAGTCCGATTGCTGATCTTCGCGGCCTCTATAACTTTATCCTCAACCCGCAACTGTTAGCCGCAGAAAAGGGAAATCCGTCGATCGTTAGTTTTTGTCAAAAAATTTCCCCCGTTGATCCCCTAGAAATTCTCTCTCGGATTGCCTCTAGCTATCCCACCCATTGTTATTGGGAAAATCCCGAACGAGAAACCGCTTTTCTCGGCTACGGCATCGCCTTTGCTGCCACTTTCCACGGCAAACAACGTTTTTTAAAAGCTCAAAAATTTATTGAAAACTGTCAACAAAGAATTATTAAAATTGATAACTATAGCGAGATTACTCCCCGCATCTTTTGTAGTTTCACTTTTTTCGACTCGGAAAGAGCTACCCCCTTTCCCTCAGCTATCCTAACCCTGCCTAAGTTTCAAATTATCAAAAAACAGTCGGAATATTTTTTCCTTACCAATCTCCTAATCACCAGCGAAAAAGAAATAGAAAACTCCCTCGAAGAAACTATCAACAACCTCAAAATTATCCAAAATAACTCGAGCAATTGCCGACAAAATCCCCACCAGGCTCCCTGTAGTTATTATATTCATCCTACCTATAATTTTCAAGCGGCTGTTGCCGATGCACTCCAATCTATCCATGCTCAAAAATTTAGCAAAATTGTCCTCGCTCACGCTCTTGACGTGATTTCTCCCCGTCCTTTTCATCTGGTAAACTGTCTCGATAATTTGCGTCAGCGTCATCCCGATTGCTATACTTTTTCCCTCGGCAATGGACGGGGAGATCATTTTATCGGCGCTAGTCCCGAACGCTTGTTAACTGTCCATCAGGGGCAATTAATCACCGATGCTTTAGCGGGATCCGCCCCCCGGGGAGAAAATGCGATCGAAGATGCTCTCTTGGCCAATAAACTCCTCGCTAGTGAAAAAGAACAACGGGAACATCGGGCTGTTAGTGACTTTATTAACCAAAAACTGCGACAAATTGGCTTAAATCCGCAAAATTCTCCCTCTAGATTGTTAAAACTCTCCAATATTCAACATCTCTGGACTCCTATCCATGCCAAACTAAAACCCTCCATCCATCCCCTCGAAATTGTTGCCCAACTACACCCCACTCCTGCTGTTGCTGGGGTTCCCACGGAGATCGCTTTAGCACAAATTCGTCATTATGAAACCTTCGATCGCTCTCTTTATGCCGCTCCTTTGGGTTGGATCGATTGTCAAAATAATAGTGAGTTTATTGTTGGTATTCGTTCGGCCTTAATTGAAGGCGATCGAGCGCGATTATACGCCGGTGCGGGTATTGTTGCCGGTTCCGATCCGGAAAAAGAACTAGCAGAAATTCAGCTTAAATTTCAAGCTCTCTTAAAAGCTTTAACTTAAACTGTAGCTTGTTACCGAACTAATAACTTAAATAAGTCTAATTTACCCTTAAAAGGCGGATATTTTAAAGCGGGATTGAACCAAAGAGGTGTTTTCATAATGGCTTTTTGGTGACTAAAATTCTCAAAGGAAAAACGACCATGATAGCTACCGATACCGCTATTTCCTCGACCACCAAAGGGTAAACTAGGATTAGTAAAATGAAAACTATTGTTGTTAATACAACCTCCCCCAAACTGGACTGATTCTAACCATTTCTTTTCGGTCTTTGCCTTGGTAGTAAACAGATAAAAAGCTAGAGGGTTAGGGTTTTTAGCAATAATTGCTAAAGCTTCCTCAAAAGTGCTAAAGGCAATGATCGGTAAAATTGGACCGAATATTTCCCCTTGCATAATAGGAGCATCGAGGGAAACATTAGTTAATAAAGTTGGTTGAATATATAAATTTTCTCGATCGGTTTTGCCTCCAAAAACAATCTCACCATCTTGGAGAAAGTCAATCAGGCGATCAAATTGTTTCTCATTAATTATCTTACCATAATCAGCACTTAATCTGGCATCTTCACCGAAAAAATTAACAATAGTGTTTGCTAATTCTCTGATCAAATTCTCCTGCTGGGATTGATGTACCAAAATATAATCAGCTGCGATACACATTTGACCACAATTAGAGAATTTTGTCACGGCAATGCGACGGGTTGCCACGGAAATATTAGCATCAGCTTCGATAACACAGGGACTTTTTCCCCCTAATTCTAGAGTAACGGGAATTAACTTTGCTGCCGCTAGTTGATAAATAATTTTTCCTACCCTTGTACTGCCAGTAAAAAATATCTGATCAAAGGTAAAACTGTCTAACATATTCGGAATTACTTCCGCACCATCTCCTGGGACAATTAACACATATTCTTCGGGGAATATTTCTTCAATTATTTTAACTACTAATTTTTCCGTCGCTGAGGCAAATTCACTCGGTTTTAATACCGCACAGTTACCAGCAGCAATAGCGCCAACTAAAGGCACTAATAACAATTGGAGGGGATAATTCCAAGCACCAATAATTAAAACCACTCCTAAAGGTTCTCGAATAATCTGACTGGAGGATGGGAAATTTAAGAGATTAGTTTTAACAGTTTTGGGTTGCATCCATGAGCGCAAATTTTTTAAAGCGGTATTAATTTCCACCAAAAGGAAGCCATTTTCAGTAATCCAACAATCTTCGGGACTTTTCTTTAAATCGCTATATAAAGCTCGATATATCTCTGCTTCATATTTAATGATTGCCTGTTTTAACTTCTCTAACTGCTGACGACGGAATTGATAGGAACGAGTTGCACCACTGGCAAAATACTGACGCAATTTGGCTAATTTTTCTGAGTTTGACAGCATCGAAATAATTCCTAACTTAATGATGAAATTCTACGGCATCCACTGGGGACGAATTCCCGCTAGAGGTAATTCAATTAAATCAGATTTACTGGCTTTTACTCCATCTTGTAGGGGAGGAATTAACATCCACAAACGACCACCGATAATTGTTTCTCCCGAATCGGTAGTCAAGGGATTAGTCGGATTAGTATCATAACTGGTGCGAAGTTGATCAAAAATAATTGCTAAACCATCGGGAGATAAACTAATGTGAATATCACGATAATCAGCTAATTCCAGTAGGGGAGTCACTTGACCGGTCTTCACATCTATTTTAGCAAAATAGGGTTTTTCTTTGTACTCTTGACTGTTAGTAACTAACTCGGTTAACAAACAATACAAATCACTACCGGTGGCATTAAATTGACAATCTATAATCGAACCTTGTAGATTGAGTAAGCGTTTTTGTAATCCTTGATTATTGACATAAAAAAGCGATCGAATATAACGCATTTTGGCATTATCAGTATTAAAATTTACCATTGCTGCGGCCGTACCATCGGCAGAAAAATTCAAAATTCGCCCAAATTTTGGTAAAAAATCCAGGGGTTTTGTCTCGAATTTTAAGGGCAAAAGCGCAATTCCTTCCCCCTGGGTGACAGCCAAAGTTTTACTATCAGGTGCAATCAAAAATTCTCCGCCTTGGATGTTTAATTGTTGGGGTTTTTCCCCCGATTTAACTGCCCATAAATCGAAGTTAATCGGATTGCGGCGCTCAATTCTCTGCACGACAATAGTTTCCCCATCTTTAGCTAAATCAAAGTGATTATTTTGATAATCTTTATTGTCTAGCACTAACTCAATTTTTAGAGGCGATTGACTGCTATCAACTTGGTAAAGCTGCAGTTCACGAATTCCCTCTATCCCCAGATTTTTCGCCACGGCCGAAAAGAGGATTTTTTTACCCTCAGGATAGAATTCAAAAGCCATAACGGTCAAATTTGCGGGGGTTAAGAGGGTTTTCTTCTCCTCGGTCAAGTTATAAAAAATTAATCTTCCCTGTTCTTCCCCATTAGTGCCAATATAGGCAAAAGCACGATCGCGACTTTTAAATTCTCTTTCAAAAATTGCCAGGGTTTGTCCTAATCGATTACCGCTGCGAAATTGTTCCCGCGCACCTTCAATTTGCAGATGATATTTTTCTCCGTAGGGAATGGGAGAAGTGAGGGTATAAGCTAATCGTCTTCCGGCCCAACTAAACTTACCCGGCAGCGGAGGATCGATAACTAGATTTTTTTCTACACTAGCATGATCCATGGGGCGATCAAAAGTGATAATAAATGCTTGATCTTCTGAGCCAATTGCTCGATTTTCCCAGCTAAATTCCTTGACTCTTGGGCCGGTTTGTAAAAGACATTGATTACCACAGCTATTACCTAACCAAATTAAGCCGCCAATTACTAAGGTTAGCGATACAATTAATGTTATCGCTAATTTATCAATCGGTTGTAGTTGTAAGGTTTTCAGCATTATTAAGTAATGTAGTTATTGAAGATAGATTTTGCCTTTGATCCCCCCTTAATAAGGGGGGTATATGACAATTTTTAAGGCCTACCTACTTAGTAGATATTTGGGAACAACGGATAACTGATAACTGATAACTGATAACTGATAATTAATAACTGTTAATATCCGTAGGGATCCACAGGAGTGGGTATAGATTTCACGGATTTAGCCTTAATTACTAATTGTCTTCTGGTGGTTGATTTTCCCACCTCTACGGGTAAAGATTCCGTGGCCATTTCTCCGGTAATTTCTAACCAAGTGTCATTGGGATATTGACCGCGACTTCCTGATAGTTTCACCGGCAAACCCACGGGATAAGCATCCACGGCACAACAGGTAAGAATAAAGCGACTAATTAATAAATAATTATCTGGTAATTGGGGCAATTGCACCACAAAACCTGTGACTTTTACCGGTTGTCCTGTGTAAGCATCAGGTTCGGGGTAAGCATTCAAAGTTCTTACCCATTCAATTAAACTTTTTTCCTCTGGTTTAACGGTAGTGCCAAAGGATTGAGTTTGCAAGCGAGTTAGGGGTAAAGATTCACTAATTCCCCTCTGTAATGCGATTTGACTGCTGAGGGGCTGCGGGGTGATAAATAGGCCTAAAAGGGCAGTTATTACTAATAAACCTGAGCCAAAATGTTGGGGAAGAATGGTAATATGCGATCGATTATCGTTACTATCTAAATTAATCTTTTTTTGCCACTGTTTTAATAATGTCCAAAGCTTGACTATTCCCAGAACAAATAAAGCAATACTGGTGATAAGAACCAGAATAAAATAATTAGGATGTATCAGTAAATTTAAATGTCCAGTTATCCAGTATTTAAATAGTAACGAACCCCAACCGATTAGGGCAATAATATCGATAAATTGGGGGGCGATTATTTTTAGACGTGATGAATTCATGGGAAAAACTATCCAGGGACTGACCTAAAATAAATAACTGTGAGCCAAGGTGAGTAAAAAAGTCATTTGCGCTGCTAAAGCAAAGAGATAAATTAACATTCTCGGTTTAAAAATAGACAACATTAAACCAATCCCTTTCAGGTCAATCATTGGACCGAACACTAGAAACGCCAGCAGGGAACTACTGGTAAAACTAGAGGCAAAGGAGAGAGCAAAAAAAGAATCAACCGTGGAACAAATCGAAACAATTACCGCTAACAGCATCATGGCCAAGATCGAAGTAATCGGATCCTGACCCAAATTAAGAACAAATTCCCGGGGAACAAACACCTGTAAACCGGCCGCTATAGCACTTCCTAAGATTAACACTCCTCCTAATTCCCGTAATTCCATCACCACGTTTTCCACAAAAGTTAACCAGCGCCTTTTCATCGGGATAGCCTGCACTGCTGGTAGGACAGCAGTAGCGGCAAAACTTTCATCTAAGCGCAAAGTTTGCCCAGAATTACCGATCAGAAAAGAACCGGATTGTAGTAGTAGTGGGATAGATTCTTTTTCCGGTGTTTGCGGTTGCCAATTGAGACTTTTTGCCAAAGAGGTTTGTAGGAGCGGTCGGGGATCTTTTTGGATACTAAAGATAATACCGATAACCGTAGCGATGAACAAAGAAAAGATAACTCGATAGAAAACAATTTCCGGTTGATCGCGAAAAGCTACCCAAGTGGACCAGATAACAATCGGGTTAATTGTCGGCGCTGCTAAGAGAAAACTAACCGCTACTGCATTCGGCATTCCTTGCACAAGTAAACGTCGCGCCACGGGTACATTGCCACACTCGCAGACGGGAAACAAAAAACCAATACATCCCCCCACAAATGCTCCTAAAACAGCATTTCGAGGCATCAAGGCAACTAGGCGACGTTCATCGACAAATATTAAAAGAATACTAGAGAGAATCACCCCTAGCAGTAAAAAAGGCATCGCTTCCACCAACAGGCTCAGGAATAGGGTAAAGGCATTTTGTAGTTGACTCATCTATCCTCGCCTTGGCAATTAGAGGTTTAGGGGTAAAGACTTAGGAACCCCAGAAAAAGGTTCATCAGTCCGCTCCCCGGCTTTTTAACATTTTTTTAATATATCCGATCGAGTGACTTCTGTGTTGTCAGGGGACAGGAGCCAGTTATCAGGGGACAGGTTTTAGGTTTTGGGGTTTTTGGGTGTTAGGGTGTTAGGCTGTTAGGGTTTTACTTGAAATTCCCCCACTTCCCCACTTCCCCACTCCCCCACTTCCCCACTTCCTAATTCATAATTCCCACTCTCCACTCACCTCACACTTGGAGGACTCGATTAAGTTTGCCGCTTTGATAACCT
>NZ_JADBTF010000169.1:0-9165 GCF_020246295.1 Microcystis sp. M090S1
GGAATAAACTTGGGAGAAGATTCTGTTCTCGGTTTTCATCTTGTAGGGATTCTTGCTTTTTCCCTATCTACCCAGATCTTTTTCTTTTTGGCAACCCTTGTCTTGTCAGGTTTTGACCCACTTGTGTCCGTCAGTCAGGAGCAAACCTCATTGACAACTTGTGTACTAATTATCAAGTTTTCTTGATTCGTAATATTTGTAGCTATTTGTTGCTTAGGGATGGCATTAGGATCGCTACAATTAACAATGAAGCGATACAGCCAAATATTAGAATCAATAAAGAAGGGTTGAGATTCACCAGCGTTCATTGGCTTCTTCTCTGGTAAGAGGATGGAAGTCTTCAATTTTAATCGGATTTGCTGTTAACTGGGCGATTATCCCCGTTTCTGACCATTTTTGGGGAGTAAGCTGGGAAATTGAATTGGATGCTATAGTGAGTTTAACGCACTGTCCTTCATTGAGTTGGAGATTACTAAGAGGACGTAAAACGCCATTTTCAAAGACGGCTTCACAGGTTTGTTGCGGCATAACTCAATCCTTAATTCTAAACCACTCTTATTTTAACCGATGATTGTGTCTAAATTATGATTTTTTTGATTGTTTGATTGACTAGGATTTTTTTCGGCTATCATCCCTGTGATACAATTCTGATAATCTCCCCATTCAATCCCCTACCCCGACCAATGCTTGGGCTATGCTAGAATGGTGATAAAAGCATAGAATCCTATGTAGTTTAATTAGTTGAGAATGAATCAGAGAAAGTTATGTTCACAGATATCAATATTGGCACTTTCATAAAAAGCGATCCCAAAATTCATGGAGGTTGTCCTATTATCGCGGGAACTGCTGTTACTGTACGAAGAATAGTGATCTGGTATAAGTTAGGATATAGTCCTGAAGAAATTGCCGATGAAATCCCTCATCTTTCTTTGGCACAAGTTTATGCCGCTCTAACTTACTATCATACTAACAAAGAAACAATAGAAGCAGAAATTATAGCCGAAGCCGCCGAAGCAGATCGCATTGAAGCATTACATTATTCTTCTTCTTATGAGTAGAATTAGCTTATATATGGATGAGGATTCTACATTGCGATCGCTTGCTTTTATTTTGAAAAGTAGAGGTGTTGATGTGATTACTGCTTTAGAAGCTAATAGATTGGGATACTCTGATGAAGAACAATTAATCTGGGCAACTTCTCAGGGGTGTAGTCTTTATAGTTCTAATGTTAGAGATTTTTATTATTTACATACACTTTTCTTGCAACAAAAAAGAAATCATGCAGGAATCATTCTAGTCCAACAACAAAGATATTCAATGGGGGAAATTATGCGAGGGATTTTACAGCTAATTGCCACTAAATCAGCCGAAGAAATGATCGATCAGGTTGAATTTCTTAGTGCTTGGATTACTCGATGATTGTTATGAGGATTTGATAGACTGTTTTAAAAATTCTAACCACGACCTATTATCATAGCCCCTCATTATTCAGCCTTGATTCAGTGCGATCGCCTTTCTGACAATCTTACCACCAATCCCCAACTCTTGATGATTGCCGATGAATCGCTTATAACTGAATTAACCGCCACCATCTGCCACGCCATGAATGAACCCCAAAAACATCGACAATCTATTCGTTTAAAAGGCTATGATTATAGGCTTAATGGAGCTTATTATATAACAATTTGTTCTTATCAAAAGCAGTATTTATTTGGTGAAATTGTTGAAGGAAATATGGAGCAGAATTTACTTGGTGATACTGTTGAAGCAGTATGGTATAGACTGCCTCTACATTTTAAGTTTATTGAACTAGATACTTTTATTGTCATGCCCAATCATATTCATGGAATTATAGTAATACAAAATCAAGCTCTGGAAAAGGCTGCACACGATTCGCAATATCCTCACGGTACAATGCCGGAATCTTTGGGGGCTATTGTGCAGAATTTTAAATCAATTTCTACTCGTAAAATCAATTTTTTATGTGGCGATCGCCTGAAAATTTGGCAGCGCAATTATTATGAACATATCATTCGCAATGAAAATTCTTATCAAAAAATCCGGCAATACATTCTTGATAATCCGCGAAATTGGGAACAAGACGAGAACAATCTGAATAAATTCAAACCAATGTAGGGGCAAATAACCTGTGGGGACAAATAACCTGCGGGGACGAATAACCTGTAGGGGCGAAGCATTTGGGCATAACCTATCGCTGAAACCCTAGATTTTATATCCGAATGCTTCGCCCCTACCCCGGGCAATAACCTTCGCCTATTATCCCTGTGATACAATTTTGATAATCTCCTCATTAAATCCCTGTACGGGCGAAGCATTCGGGCATAACATATCGCTGAAACCGTAAATTTCCTATCCGAATGCTTCGCCCCTACCCCAGACAATAACCTTCGCCTATTATCCCTGTGATACAATTATGATAATCTCTCCATTAAATCCCTGTACGGGCGAAGCATTCGGGCAATAACATATCGCTGAAACCATAAATTTCTTATCCGAATGCTTCGCCCCTACCCCGGGCAATAAACTAATAACCTTCGCCTATTATCCCTGTGATACAATTCTGATAATCTCCCCATTAAATCCCTGTACGGGCGAAGCATTCGTGCATAATCTATCACTGAAACCCTAAATTTTCTATCCGAATGCTTCGCCCCTACCCATCAATTCCCCATCTACCACGCCATGAATGAACAACGCGCCCAAGCCTCCCTAAACCCGCAAGACTATCTCAATTTCTTGATGGAAACATTACAAAAAATCTCTGAAAATCCTAACCCTCAAGTTATTTATCCCTTTTGGGCGCAAAATCTGGATAAATTGGATGATAATTTAGCGCAAATCCTAGACAGTCGGGTGAGAAAGATATTAACGCAAGCCGCGGGAGAACAATATTATATGGCTAAAGATATTTTTAATTTTAGTAATTTAATTCAACAATTTCCCCTTGGTAACATCGCCACCCACAAAGAAATTGCCATCACGGGTTATGAAATAACCTTAACTATCTTCACTTTTGAAGCATTTCCCCAAGAATGGGCATTGACACAGTTTAGTCTCGCTATTGCTTACCGTAACAGAATCAGAGGAGAGAAAGCCGACAATTTAGAAAGGGAGATCGCCGCTTACCAAGAAGCTTTGAAAGTTTATACTTTTGACGCATTTCCCCAAGCTTGGGCAAGGACACAAACTAATCTTGGCACAGCTTACAGTGACAGAATCAGAGGAGATAAAGCTGAGAATCTTGAACAAGCGATTTCCTGTTACACAAAAGCCTTAAAAGTGTTAACTTTTGACGCATTTCCCCAAGAATGGGCAATGACACAGAATAATCTCGCTATTGCTTACTATTCCAGAATCAGAGGAGAGAAAGCTGACAATTTAGAAATAGCGATCACCGCTTACGAGAAAGCCTTGAAAGTGAGGAATTTTGACGCATTTCCCCAAGAATGGGCAATGACACAGAATAATCTCGGTGAAGCTTACCGTAACAGAATCAGAGGAGATAAAGCAGAGAATTTAGAAAAAGCGATCGATGCTTACAAGGAAGCCTTGAACGTGAGGACTTTTGACGCATTTCCTCAAGAATGGGCAGATACACAGAATAATCTCGCTGCTGCTTACAGTAATAGAATCAGAAGGGAGAAAGCCGACAATTTAGAAAAGGCGATCACCGCTTACCAGGAAGCATTGAAAGTGAGGACTTTTGACGCATTTCCCCAAGAATGGGCAATGACACAGCGTAATCTCGGTGAAGCTTACCGTAACAGAATCAGAGGGGATAAAGCCTGTAATTTAGAAAGGGCGATCGCCGCTTACCAGGAAGCCTTGAAAGTTTATACTTTTGACGCATTTCCTCAAGAATGGGCAGCGACACAGGTTAATCTCGCTAATGCTTACCGCAACAGAATCAGAGGGGAGAAAGTCGAGAATTTAGAAAGGGCGATCGCGTACTGCCAAGAAGCCTTGAAAGTTTATACTTTTGACGCTTTTCGCCAACAATGGGCAATGACACAGAATAATCTCGCTAATGCTTACAGTGACAGAATCAGAGGGGATAAAGCCGATAATTTAGAAAGGGCGATCGCCGCTTGCCAGGAAGCCTTGAAAGTGAGGACTTTTGACGCTTTTCGCCAACAATGGGCAATGACACAGAATAATCTCGCTAATGCTTACAGTGACAGAATCAGAGGGGATAAAGCCGATAATTTAGAAAGGGCGATCACCGCTTACCAGGAGGCTTTGAAAGTTTATACTTTTGACGCATTTCCCCAACAATGGGCAGGGATACAGAATAATCTCGCTATTGCTTACAGTAACAGAATCAGAGGAGAGAAAGCAGAGAATATAAAACAAGCAGTCATGTGTTATCAAAACGCTTTACAAGGATATGAAACCGCAGGAGATTTCCTGAATGCCGCAGAGATGGGGTTAACATTAGGTAAAATTAAAGTAGATCGAGGAGAATGGTATCAAGGATTAGCTTATTTAGAAAAAAGTCTTAAAATTTATCGTCAATTTGACGATCTCAAAAGTCGTGCTGATACCATTTATCAAATTGCTCATACCCATCACCTAATTGGAAACCATGAAAAAGCCTCTATTTATTATCGGGATGCTTTGCGCTTTTATGAATATCTAAAACATGATAGAGGTGTTGCCTTTTGTCAAGCAAGTTTAGGCAGACTCATGTTGCAAATTGGTTTTGTCGAAAAAGCTGAAGAATTATTAAAGAAGGCTACTTTTATTTTTAAAGAACTGAATAATGAACAAGAAATTGCTAAAATAGCAGAAGTTCTGAATTGCCTTGCCAAAATTAAGGAGAAACAAGCTGTATGAATGAAGCGGATCGCATTTGGGATGAATTAGATAATATCTATTGTCAATGGGGAATAACGGAAATTCCTTTTTCTGAAAGTGCTTCAACATTGAGGGAATCGCAGTTAAGAAAAGTTTTTACTGGGAGAAGTCAAGAATTAAAACCAGTTTTCAGCTTATTAAAAGGAAAAGAGCGTAAAAGATTGTTAGTTTACGGTTTGATTGGTATTGGGAAAACGGCTTTTATTTTAGAAATTTTAGATGTTCTAAAACGTAAAGCAACTAAGACTTTAACTGCCTATATCAGTTTGCCAGCTAATACAGATTTAGCTACCATTGCATTAATTGCTTTAGCCCGGGAAATGAAAGAAGATGAATGGGCGCAACAATTCTTAAATCAAATGGGATTAATTTCAGCCCAACCTTTAAGACAACGAGAGAATACAGCTAAATTTGGAATTGCAGGAATTGGTGCAGAATTAAAAGAAAAAAGTATTGATATTAATAAACCACTCTTTCCTGAACTTAGTTTTGAAGACTTATTAAAAAGAGCATTAAAAAAATATGAGCGAGTGATTATTGCTGTTGATGACTTGGATAAACAAGATCCTGCAACTGTAAAACAATTACTTTTAAATGCTCAAGGAATGCTAAAATCAGGAGCATGGTTTATTTTGACTGGTCATCCTTCGGGTTTAACCAGAGATATTTTAATTAGTGAAAGAGGATTATTTGATTTTGCGATTAAATTAGAACCTCTTGAACAATCTGTTATGTATGAAATGCTGGTTAATTACCTTAACAGTGTACGTTCTCAAGATTGTCAATATTCGGTAAAAGATCCCCAAGCAGTTAAACCTTTTACACCAGATACAGCTAAGATGTTGTGTGAGAGATCTAATGGTGTTCCGCGTTATTTAAATCGTTTAGGTAGCTATATTTTACAGAAAGCATCTGAATTAAATGCCGAAACTATTACACCTCAAATCTTAGAAGAAGGATTTATTTATGCTGACCAACAAATGCGAGGTCTGCCAGGATTAACCCCAGCAGATTTTATGTTGATAGATCTAATTCTAGAAAGGGATAAATTATCAGATGAAAATATTACTTTAGAAGATTTACAAAAGTTGCAAGTTCAAGAATTTAGTGAATTACTTCCAATTATTGACAAATTAGTAGAATTAGATTTAATTAGAAGATTGCCTAATGACCAAGCTATAGAATTTGCCTTAACTCCATTATTATTACCTTCTCAAGAAACGCAAAAATAAATCGCCATATCGTCGGCATCTAAAGCAGCGATCGCACTTGGATTGTCTGCCAATTCAGCGCGAAACTGAGCAATTTCTTCGGGGGTTACTGTAGTTGATTCAATATCCATAGGTTGTTCTTATTTACAGATAATGCTAATTGTATATTTTACCATCTATCGATAGTTTTTCATAGAAAGTGTTAATCTAACTGGTTACTGATAACTGAAAAGGTTCTTAATTCCCTACCATTGTGATAATTACTGTCATTTAAACCACGACAAAATTAACTAATTTGCCCGGGACAACAATCACTTTTTTGATTTCCTTACCCTCTAAATAACGTTGGGCGATTTCTGATTCCAGGGCGAGGGTTTCTAGGGTGCTTTTATCGGCACTAGCGGGAACTTGTATCGTGCCTCTGGTTTTTCCCAAAATTTGGATGACAAGGGTAATCTCGTCCACAATAAGGGCAGTGGGATCAACTTTTGGCCAGGGTTGCAGGTGAATTGATTGACTATGACCTAAAGCTTGCCATAATTCTTCGCTAAGATGGGGAGCAAAGAGGGAAAGTAAGATTAATAGGGTTTCGATTCCTTCCCGATAAATGGGGGATTCAAAACACTTATTATCCCCTAAAGCGTTACTGAGTTTCATCAATTCAGAAATGGCGGTATTAAATTGATAATCCCCTTCTAAATCCTCGGAGATTTCTTTAATAGCGGTGTGAATTGCCCGTCTTAAATCCTTGTCAGTTTTCGAGAAAGTTTCTATTTTTTTGACTTGCTTGGGTTTATTTTCAATATATTCGCTGACTAAACGCCACACCCGATTAAGAAAGCGAAATTGTCCTTCTACCCCCGCATCATCCCACTGTAAATCTTTTTCTGGGGGTGCGGTAAAAAGTATAAACATTCGGGCAGTATCGGCCCCATATTTTTCGAGGACTTTCAGAGGATCAACGCCGTTATATTTCGACTTAGACATTTTTTCAAAGAAGAAAGATAGAACTTCTCCCGTGTCTTTATCGCAATATTTATCCTCTTGATAGATAACATTTTCCGCGGGGACATATTTGCCAGTTTCGGGATTTTTGTAGGTTAATCCCTGTACCATTCCCTGGGTTAACAGACGGTTAAAAGGTTCATCGACATTAACTAAACCTCGGTCTCTTAAAACTTTGGTAAAGAAACGAGAATAGAGTAAATGTAGGATAGCGTGTTCGATTCCTCCGACGTATTGATCCACGGGCATCCAATCATTAACCTTCTCAAATTGAAAGGGTATATCTTCATTTTTAGCATCGGTATAACGGAGGAAATACCAACTAGAATCGATGAAAGTATCCATGGTGTCTGTTTCCCGTTTTGCGGGAGTTCCACAGCGAGGACAATCCACATTTACCCAGTCTTCTAACTTAGCTAAAGGAGAAGCACCTCGACCGCTAAATTCGACATTTTCCGGTAAAGTAACGGGTAAATTATCGATAGGTACTGGCACGGTTCCACAGTGGGGACAGTGGATAACTGGAATCGGACAACCCCAATATCTTTGACGGGAAATTAACCAATCCCGGAGGCGATATTGTATTCTAGCTTTGCCGTAACCTTCGGCAGTGGCATAATCAATAATAGCGGTTTTTCCTGCTGTAGAATTCAGTCCATTAAATTGAGCGGAATTAATCATAATTCCCGCTTCTGTATAGGACTCTTTTAACTCGATTTCGCCACTTTCTGGAGTAATAACTATCTTAATTGGCAGGTTATTTTCCCGAGCGAATTTAAAATCGCGACTGTCGTGAGCCGGGACTCCCATCACTGCCCCCGTCCCGTATTCGTAGAGGACATAATCAGCAATTAAAATCGGAATTTCTTCACCGGTAAAAGGATTAATTGCCACTCCTCCGGTTTTAATACCGCGTTTGGGTTTATCTTCGGCAGTTCTTTCTAATTCGCTTTCGCTGGCTATCTCTTGAATAAAAGTTTCTACGGCCGATTTTTGTTCGGGAGTGGTAACTTGTAAAGTTAAGGGATGTTCGGGAGCAAGTACCACATAAGTGACTCCATAAACCGTATCGGGACGAGTGGTAAAAACGGCTATTTTTTCTGTGGAGTTAACAAGAGGAAATTCTAAATAAGCACCTACCGATTTACCAATCCAGTTGGCCTGCATGGTTTTAACCCGTTCTGGCCAACCGGTAAGCTTATCTAAATCAGTGAGTAATTGTTCGGCATAATCGGTGATTTTTAGGAACCATTGCCGGAGTAACTTTCTTTCTACTTTAGCACCCGATCGCCAAGATTTTCCTTCACTATCTACCTGTTCATTTGCTAAGACAGTTTGATCGATAGGATCCCAATTCACTGCCGCTTCTTTTTGGTAGGCTAATCCTGATTCAAAAAACTGTAAAAATAGCCATTGGGTCCAACGATAATATTCCGGGGAACAGGTGGCAACTTCTCTTTCCCAATCGATAGATAATCCTAACTGTTGTAATTGCCGTTTCATCTGGGCAATATTTTGATCAGTCCATTTTGCTGGAGGAACTCCCCTTTCAATAGCGGCATTTTCTGCGGGTAATCCGAAAGCATCCCACCCCATGGGATGCAGCACGCGATAACCCTGCATTCTTTTCAGACGGGCAATCACATCGGTGATAGTATAGTTGCGAACGTGACCCATGTGCAGGTTGCCCGATGGATAGGGGAACATGGAGAGGGCGTAAAATTTCGGTTTATCGGCGTTTTCTGGGGTTTTGTCCAATCCCATTTGCTGCCAAATCTTCTGCCATTTCTGTTCGATTTCTGCGGGGTTGTACGGCACTGGGGTCTTTTCTCCTGAGTTGTATCTATCCCTCCCATTTTACAGCAGCCGGCTGGGGGTGATTGCCAGTCTTGGAGTTATCCACCCTAGCAAAAACCCTCTGGGTTTTAGTGGTTAATTTTCGCGGGGAATATTAAACCTCTTGCATAATTAACTTGTGAGGGTTCAAAAACGTCAAAAATAAGGATTAAATCGCATAAAATCTGTAAATAGACCATTTAACTGATTATTATTTCATTCTTAATTCTCCTGA
>NZ_JADBTF010000017.1:0-5021 GCF_020246295.1 Microcystis sp. M090S1
GGGACACAAAGGCGGGAACTTTTCTCGCTCTTCTGCGCTCAAAGCTTCCCATCTCTCCCGTTTTATCCAAGCAACATCAGGAGAACGATATCCTCCATTTGGTAAACGAAAAATTGTCGAAGAACTAAAGACTTTACCGGAATTACTTTGACGATTCCAAATCGTTACATCAGCAATTAAATCAGCTTCTCGATTACCACTATTTCCACCCACGGGAGGCATAATTAATAATTCTCCTTTTTGATTACGTTCTAAATTCCATGTTTGATTAGCCTGACAGAGATGATAAAATTGTTCATCGGTCAGATTAACTGTCTCTAGATTTAACACTACAGTTTCCATCGCTTCTCCTTTTTGCTACTTTATATCATTGATTCATATCAACCTATTTACCTAATTGACTCTCTAAAAATTCTGGCCAATTGGGATTAGTAGTATCTAGGGAAATTAGATAGGGTTGTTCTTTTTCATTAAAAGGTTCTGTTTTCTCAATTTGGGCATTTAAAACCTCGATAGTAGCGTCAGAAATATCACCTTTTCTAGCGGCAATCCGTTGTTTTAAAACTTCTATAGGTGCGTGACAATGGACAATATGAAAAGGAATCTGTAAATTTTGGGCATAGGTTAATAAGGGTTCTCGCCAAGCATATTTATCGTAGCGTGCATCGAGAATAACCGGATAACCTAAAGCTATTAAAATTTCGGCTAATTCCGCCAGTCTAGCGAAGGTTTTTTGACTCATTTCGAGACTATATATGTCTAGACTTCCTGTTTGATTTAAGTCAATTGCAGCCAAATGTTTGCGAACTGCATCGGAACGAATCTGAATAGCATTAAGATTTTTAGCAATTACTTTCCCTATGGTACTCTTACCCGATCCAGAAAATCCCGACATCAGAATTAATCTCGGTTTCTGCGGTTGTGTGTACTGCCAAGCTAATTGATAATAATCCTGTGCATTGGCTTTAATTTTCTCGGAAAAACTGTCACCATCAAGCAAAAAACTATTGACTTTTGCCCTCACATATGCTTGTCTAGTCAGGTAGAGAGGCAAGACTTTTAAACCCTCCCAGTCGGCGGTTTGTTCTAAATAAGTATTCACAAATAAATTAGCGAAATCTCCTCTCCCCCTAGCGGTTAAATCCATGGCTGTAAAAGCAAGATCATACATGACATCAACGAAGCGAAAAGATTCATTAAATTCTATGCGATCAAATAATTGTATTTCTCCCTGCCACTGACAGATATTATTTAAATGTAAGTCGCCGTGACATTCGCGAATCATCCCTTTTATTTGTCTTTCCTCTAACCAATCTCCGTGTTCTGCGAAGAATTTATCTGTATAAGCTTTCGTTTCATCGTATTGTTTTTGGGTTTGGACAAAATTAATATATTTCTCGGTTTGTTGGTAGTTTTCATCAAAAGCTTGTTTAATAACTTCTAAATTGCCAAATTGAGTAATATAGGAATTAGTCACAGCTTGTCGATGAAATCCTGCCACTTTTTCAGCCAAAGATTTTATAGCTTTTTCCGTTAGTTCTCCCCGTTCAAAAACTTTACTCAGTAAACATTCTTGGGGAAACTGATTCATTTTTAAAATGTATTCGATCGCTTTCCCTTCTCCATTTAAACTTATGCTACCCCGTTCCTCATTAATTGACAAAACTTCCAGATAGATATTCGCAGCAACTCTTTGATTTAACTCTAGTTCCTGTTCTAGATAATACTTTCTCTTTTCTAAAGTGGAGAAATCTAAAAAATGATAATTAACTGGTTTCTTGACTTTATAGGCATAATCTCCTGTCAAGAAGATAATTGAAGCATGGGTTTGGATAATTTCAACGGGAATTTTGACAGAATGAGGATAAAAGTCGGGATTTTTTAATTCTTCGATTAATCGGTTGCTATCCATAGGGAGAACTCCTGTCGGTTGCCTCTCATTTTTGTAAATTTACTAGGTTGGGATTTTTAAAGGGAAACTCTCGGCTAGAATTGGCTGTTATTTCCGATTTTATCACTTAATCTTTGACTCTTGGGGGATTCTACCCCCCAAACCCTCCGTTGGGGAGTGGGAAGTGGGAAGTGGGGAGAAGGGAGCGGGTTTTTCAAGTTTGATTGGCAGTTAATCGTACCACTAAAAACCGATTTGCTATCAGATGTCCGTGGAGGAACTGTCTCCCCCAAACGCTGGAAAGCATTAGCGGGAGCAAGTGGGATGCTTACAGGGGGTTGTCCATACATTTGTACCAGTTTAAGGATGACTGTTAACGAAGGCAGGGGGCAGGGGGCAGGAGGCAGGAGGCCGTTTTTGTAACGGGGATTTATGCCCCGCTCCCAAAACTTTTCGCCTTAAAAGGCGAGGTTTTAGACCCGATTTTTTCGATAATTGCTGATTGTCGGTAAGCTGTTGACTATCTAAATTACTCGTTAAGACCCCCTAGAAGCGGGGTCAGCTTTAAGCCAAGGAATTAGGGGTACAGTTAGTTTTAGATAATTTTGATGCTGGCTATTCCTTCTTAAGTTATATTGATAAATATCCCCTCGACAGCTTGAAGAGCGAACCTTTATCCCATCTTTACCATCAAAAACCGAGCATTTAGCCATGTTATCGACTATAATCGGCCTAGTACAGAATTTGAAGAAGTACAAGGATTTTGGTTGACTCAGGCCTTGAAACCAGAAGATGTGACTCAATTCTTGTTAAGTAACTGTTCCGAATCACACCCAACACTTGATTGAGAAAATAAATTAAGTCAAAGACGAATAAGCCATGACTTTTTGAGGGAGCATATTAACTTATATTTTGTCGAGGTACCGAAAAAATGATTAATGGTTCATCCAATTCCCGTTATCTCCTCATTGTGGAAGATCCTCAAGGGAGAAGAACAATTACCCTAGAAGACATGAAATATTCTCTCGGCCGTAAGTCCGATAATCAAATTGTTCTTCGCTCCAAATACGCGTCTCGCTATCATGCGACTTTAATTAAAAAGAGTATTGATCGCCAAAATTTTTCCTATTGGATTCTTGATGGTGATTTAGAGGGAAATAAAAGTCATAATGGTATTTATGTCAATGGGTCTAAATGCTTGGTTCATGAATTAAAAGATGGTGATTTAATTAACTTTGGCTGTGATATAAATTCCAGTTTTCATTTAATAGCCAGTCAAGAAAAAATAGAGCAAGCACCGGTTAAAAGTTCAGGACAGATACGAGTGGATCTGACGGAAAATGAAGCAAATTATAGCCGGGATAACCTCCACACAAAAAGTACCCTAATTCTCCATAATTCCCCATCCCAGACCATTAGTTTTGATAACGGGACTCAAGAGGAATCTTTCCTAGATTCTCTCACGAATTTGCCTAACCGTTCTATCTTTAATGAATATCTGTCAAATGCTATTAATAATGCCCAGAAAAGTAATCAAATGCTCGGTCTGTTATTAGTGGATGTAGAGCGGCTAAGAAATGTCAACAATCGACTAGGTTATCGACTGGGAGATAAGCTATTAAAAATCGTCAGTGAACGGTTAAGAAAAAATTTGAGATCGGGGGATATAGTCGCTCGTTGGGGAGGGGACGAATTTATTATCCTGCTGCCACAAATTAATAAGGCTAATGATCTGGAAAAAGTTAGTCAAAGAATTATTGAAACCCTAGAAAATAATTACGAAATCGAAAATCACTCCCTAGCCGTGCGATTCAATTTAGGTTCAGTTATCTGTCCCCCCGTCGGCACAGACAGAAAAATAATTTTACAGAAACTGGAGGAAAATTTAGTAGCGGTCAAGAATAATATCAATAATAACTCCAGGATAGAGTCAGTTAATGTTCACCCTAAAAATACTCGTAGTTCTAAAGTTGAATATTTTCTCTATCAGGCAATCAGAAATAATGAATTAGCTCTTTACTATCAACCGCAAGTTAATATGACTCAGGGACAAGTGGAAGGGTTAGAGGTATTATTGCGCTGGTTACACCCTCAATTCGGATTAATCGCTCCTAATCGTTTCTTACCCTTAATCCAAGAAAGCGAGTTAATCCTTGAGCTTAATCGTTGGGTGCTGAAAAATGCCTGTCAACAAGCACAAATATGGCAGCAGCGAGGATTATTATACACTCCCATCTCGATCAATCTGTCCCCGCACCAATTGCGGGATCCGCAGTTGCTCACCATCCTCAAAGAAGTCTTGACTGAAAGCAAAATCGGGCCTTTCTTTCTGGAGATGGAAATAACCGAGACAAGTTTACTAGAAAATAGCCGCGAAACCGGTCGAATTCTTGGGGATTTGCAGGAATTGGGTATTAGTATCACCCTTGATGATTTTGGCAGCGGTTACGCATCGATCGCCTATCTCGGTCAATTTTCCGTTAAAAAACTGAAAATAGAGCAATCTTTAACGAAAAACCTGAGTAATAATCCCCAAGATACCCGTTTTATCTCGTCATTGTTGGCGATAGCGAAAAGTTTTAACTTAATAGTGATCGCCAAGGGAGTAGAAACCCAACAACAATTAGAAATCCTGCAAGAATTAGGTTGCGAGAGAATGCAAGGCAATCGCATCAGTGGCCCTCTAGCAGTGGAGGAAATGACTAAATTTCTCCACATCCACCGCAGCCTGTCAGTAATCAGTGATCAGTGATCAGTTACCAGTTATCAGCTCTGGGTTTTTAGTCAGGGGTATTAAGTGAGGAGGATGAAATAGCATTAACAGTGCTGTCCTTTCACTGTTTACTGATTACTGATTACTGATTACTGATAACTGATTTTGGTCACTGATTCCGGTATGATCTGAACAGAGAATCTAGGATCAAATACCTACTCATCGAAAATTTGGGTCTGAAACCCCGTCGTTCTACGACGGCTTTACTGTTAAATATTAGCACATTTGCGAAATATATGCTAAAATGTGAGGTATGGAGAAAGCCTATTCGTTTCGATTTTACCCAACACCAGAACAAGAGTCGCTATTGCGGCGCACTTTGGGCTGTGTAAGATTAGTTTACAATAAAGCTCTCCA
>NZ_JADBTF010000170.1:0-3106 GCF_020246295.1 Microcystis sp. M090S1
AAGATAAACTTGAGAATTTTCATTCAAATTTATTGACTCAAAATCAGCTGTACTTAATTTAAATGAATCAACCCTAGGTTGGGGGGCGGCAGAGATTCAGCTAATCGGATAGGCGATTAAAATGGGGTCTTCGTTACTTGGTATGGTTCGATAGGGGGGCATAAATCAACTAAATCCTGATCTGGTAAGAGACTTAATTGATTAGTTCGCTCTAGATCACAAACAATTGACAAAAATCGCTAAATGCCTTTCTATATAATGGTTCCATCCCTTATAACCCCCGTCCATTGCATAACACAAACCGAAGAGCCTTAAAATGCCTCTTAGCTTAAAACCCCACACCCTGCCCCCAGAAAAAACTTTTTCAGCACACCCTATATATTTTATCGTTCACAACCGACAACAGAAGCGGTGTAGGTATTACCGATGTGCTGAATACCATTGACAAAAAGATTGACTAAAAAAGGTTGATCATTTGCCCGTACTGTGGCAGTAATTGTTAAGGGTTTATCGGGTTCGATTCGTACTCCATTAGTATTAAAAAATTCCTCGTTAGTTTGATCGCTATACTTGAGAAACAGCCGGATATCAAAGGAGGCAGCCCGGGGAACAGAAACCGTAACGATAAACCTCTGAAAACTTCTACCCCCCGGAACTGCCCAATCGGTATTCCAATTATTACGAGTTATGGTGACACCGAAAGGACCTGGAATAGTGGGTTGCGAGACGGTTTTGGTAATTTCACTACCTTCACCCCCTAATAAAGACAGTGGCCGACAATTTTGCGCCGCTGCCGGTAGATGTGAGCTTAATAATACCGCCGATAGACTCAATAACCCAGTGATAGAGGTTAATTTCATCATTGATTTTGTCTCCAATTAATAGAACCTATCTAAAAATTATAGATGATCATGACGGTAAAAAACGGCGATTTAGCTTAATTGAGGCCAATTACTGAAAAAAATGCCGATCATCAACCTGAATTTTCAAAAACGGGTTTAAAATTGATTCATAATTTCCATATAAATATGTTCTAACTGTATCGTCTGACGGGAGATAGAATCAATATTAATGCCATCGAATGCCTGAATAATCTCGCTTAATTCTAGATGTTCATGTAACCAAAAAGCTAAATCTTTTCCGTAAAATTTGGGAGTAAATCCTAATTGTTTACCTCGATTTATTGCCGCTTCTTGATCCTGGGTATCCATGATAATAATTTCTTTCGCAGGAATATGCTGACGCAGCTGATTTAAATTACCTTCGGCAATAATACGACCTTGTTTTAAAATCCCGATACGTTGACAGAGACGCTGTGCTTCATCGAGGAGATGGGTAGTTAATAAAATTGTCATTCCCTGGCGACGTAATTCTCCGATTAAATCCCAAATTTCATAGCGAGATTCGATGTCTAAACCAGTAGTTGGTTCATCGAGAATTAATAATTTTGGCTGATGAACAATAGCCACGGCAATATTCATCCGGCGATGCATTCCACCGCTTAAAGTTTCCACCGGACTACGGGCGCGATCAAGCAAATTTACTGCGGATAAACTGGTTTTAATCCGATGACGACGCTGGTGGCGATCGAGTCCATAAATCTGAGCAAAAAAGTTGAGATTTTCCTCACAAGTAAGGGATTTGTACAACAAATTTTCCTGCGGGGCAACCCCAATTAATTCTTTAGTAACTCTGGAAATTGGCAAATAATTAAAGGCAATTTCTCCCGATGAGGGTTTTAATAAATTACAAATTAAGTTAATAGTGGTGGTTTTTCCCGCACCATTGGGACCGAGTAAACCGTAAATTTCCCCCGCTTCAATATGAAAGTTTAATTGATCTAATACTAAGCGTCTTCCGTAATTTTTTTTGACATTATTAATAGTCAGCATTTTTAATAAAGTAACAAGGATAGTCAGGAGTCAGGAGACAGGGGACAGGATTAGGGAGTGGAAGATATGGGAAGACAAATTAATGAATACTCTTGCCTTTTCTAACTGATAACTGATAACTGATAACTGATTTACAGTCGGCGTTCAAGGTTTAACATTTGTCGATAGGTAAGCCAACCACCTGCTACCATAGCTAGAGCAAAAAGACAGAGAAAGCGAAAATGAGAGCTAATATCTTGTAGATTTTCGCCCTTTGCCCAAACAGCAATTAAAGCTTCATTCATGTGGTAGATCGGGTTATATTTAGCCAGAGATAGAATATTGTCGGGGAATAAAGCAGTCGGGAGAAAAACGCCGCCTAAAATTAATAAAGGAACCCCAAAAGTTCCCACCAAAGCATTAACATCTTCTGTTCTTTTCGCCAGTTGAGTACCGAGGATAAATCCTAAACCCACATAGGCGGTGATACTAAGAAAAATAATTAATAATTCTAGAGGAATTGAGCCTTTAAAAGTGGCTCCATACTGTTTAGCAATAGAATAAACTAAAACTGTCTGACAGGCGGCAATCGCACAATGGGCGAGAAAAATGCCGATAAAATAGGAAACACCGCTTAAAGGCGATAAAAATAACCGTTTAATCGTTTGTTGTTCCCTTTCTGCTACTACCGTCGCCACGGTTCCCCCCAAACAACTAAAGAAAAGTGCCGCCCCGACGAGGGTGGGAGGAGTAGCCAGAGCCATCGCCTCGGCAAGCTCAATTTTGCCTTTTTCTGCCATAATATAGCCATTTAAGAGCAGGACAAGGATCGGGAAAATGCCCCAGAGGATTAAGCTACGCCCGCGCCGGATTAATTCTACTAAAATTCGTTGAGCGATCGCTAAAATTTCCTGCCAATATTTCATAGAATGTTAGTGTAATTGTTTCTCCCTGTAGAGAAATAAGTTTTTCTACTTTCGACTTAGGCTTATTTTGACATACTCCCACCGTCAAGCTGCGCTGTGACGGTGGATTCTTTCCACATTGCTGTTAGAAATTCCTTGTTCAACGAGACAACTTAGATTCTCAATGTTTCCATTAAGAATCCAGAGGCCGGACTCTCCCAAGGCGTTTGGGTCGGTTTCTGTTTGCCCAACAGTACCGTTGACACTTCGACTTTGCTCAGTGTCAATGCCGAGCGAAGTCGAGGCATTGAGATGTTTTCCCAAATATTG
>NZ_JADBTF010000171.1:0-2541 GCF_020246295.1 Microcystis sp. M090S1
GGATATTTGATTTATGTTTGAAAATAAGATTGATCAGGTTTTGGAGAGGATGTGATGACTAGCATAAAAGCGCCATTCGATCCCCCCCAACCCCCCTTAAAAAGGGGGGAGAAGAGTTCATAGTAGTTCATAGTAGGGTGGGTTAGACGGCAACAATCTAGGCGTTAAAGTCAATCTAACAATCCGTCGTAACCCACCGCTTTAGTCCACCGAAAGGATATTTGATTTATGTTTGAAAATAAGATTGATCTGGTTTTACGCGCGTTAAAGGAGATGTTGGGATGAGCAAAAATATGATTCAGTGGCTGGAAATTGGTGATCTTGATATTCATATATCTGATGGAAACTATTCGTCTAAATATCCGAGATCAGAAGAATTTATAGAAAGTGGTGTTCCTTTTATACGGGCTAATAATTTGGTTAACAAAAGTATTTCGGATGAGGAAATGTACTTTATATCGCCCCAAAAGCATGGTCTTCTTAAAAAAGGGCATTTGAAAACGAACGATGTTCTAATTAGCACTAGAGGTGATTTAGGGAAAGTTGCCTTAGTACCCAAAAGATATAATGATTCTAATATCAATGCTCAACTTGTTTTACTACGCCCAAATCCCCACAAGATAGATCCACTTTATTTACTTTATTGTTTTGAAGGGGATCGAGTTAAAGGACAAATAAGTCAACTTCAAACTGGTACAGCACTCAAACAGTTACCAGTGGGGAACTTGAAAAGGATAAAAATCCCCCTCCCACCCCTCGAAGAACAGCGAAGAATTGCGGCAATTTTAGATAAAGCGGATGGGGTGCGACGCAAGCGCAAGGAGGCAATTAGGTTGACTGAGGAGTTGTTAAAATCGACTTTCCTAGAGATGTTCGGTGATCCTGTTACTAATCCGAAAGGGTGGGAGATAGCTAAACTCGGTGATTTTGGTAAAATATTGACTGGAAACACTCCTCCTCGTTCTGTCTCAGAAAACTATGGAGACGAAATCGAATGGATTAAGTCGGATAACATCACCACTCCTGAGCATTTTTTGACAGAGGCAGAAGAAAAGCTTTCGGCGAAGGGAAAGAAGATAGCTAGAACTGTCCCTAATGGTTCGGTTCTAGTGACCTGCATAGCTGGAAGTAGATCAAGTATTGGGCGGGCTGCCCTTACTGATAGAGAAGTAGCATTTAATCAACAAATTAATGCTGTGGTTCCAAATTCAGATGTAGATCCGTACTTTTTATACGGCCAGTTATTCGTTGCTCAACATCTTGTGCAAGCACAGTCTACTGATTCAATGAAAGGCATGGTCAATAAGAGCAAATTCTCAAGTATTGAGTTCATAAAACCTCCATCACAAAAACAGCAAAAATTTGGAAAGTGGTTTCTAGGTTTTCATAGATACTACATGAATTTGATCAGTGGAGAGGAACAATCCGAAAATCTCTTTAATTCCCTTTTACAAAAGGCATTTAGGGGGGAATTGTAGCCACGGCATCCCGCGGATTACTGCCATAATCTTGTGGGAAATGCCATTAAAAAAGACCGTTGGACAATTAACCAAGATTCAGCTACCGCCGCGGCGACTTCGACCTCTGCGGTTTTCGGGTAGTCTGCGTATTCGGGAGGACTCTCTAACCCTTTTTCTCTTTTTTCCCTTTTTACCCTTATTCCCTATTTTTTCTCTTTTCTTTTCTTTCCCGCCTAAGGGCGGGTCGATTTTTTTGAGAAAATGGCGTTAATGTTAAATTTTATTAAGGCAATGAAAGAGTTATCGGTTATCAGTTGGGAAGGTGGTGTTATATTATGGGCAGTAAAGTTGCTCAAAAAGCCAGCTACAACCATGAGCGCTCTTGTCAAACCCTCTGGCCTGATTCCCAAAGGATTGCGGGTGCAACAGATTAATAATCTCACCCTATTCAAATTTACAGATGAACTGGGCGATCGGATGCAGACGCTTCTTGACAAAAAAAAAGCTGATGATCTCACCCCGGAGGAAGTCCTTGAGCTAGAAGCGATTGGCGAACTCGACCAAATTTTCAGCTACATCAACGCTGTCATTGCCGCCAGAGTAAATGGTCATTCCTAAATCGCTTTACCATATTGTTCGACAACGCGCTAGGTTCCGGTGTGAATACTGTCACTATCCCGAACTCCTCAGTTCCGCCCCTCTTTCGATCGACCCAGAAACCGAGGCAGAAGCTTCACTGTTCAACCCACGCCAGCAAATATGGTCAGAGCATTTTCTGTCTTTTGTCGTTCGCATAAGTAGAAAACGGGTTTCTCGGAGAAACCCGTTTTCTGTGCGTTACTCAAGAGTTATCGGTTATCAGTTGGGAAGGTGGTGTAATATTATGGGCAGTAAAGTTGCTCAAAAAGCTGATCAGTTTGCTATTAGCATAGTAAATGCTGATAAATAAATATGGTTCTTCGGTTTGTCTTATGCAACGTACAGGATTATAAGGAATGAAACTCTTATAGAGAAAGACATTTGGCGATTTTTGTCAATTGTTTTTGATCTAGAGCGAACTAATCAATTAAGTCTCTTGCCA
>NZ_JADBTF010000172.1:0-9643 GCF_020246295.1 Microcystis sp. M090S1
AAAATCTCCGATTTCACCGATAGGTTATTGCCCGAATGCTTCGCCCCTACAGGACGCGGGCCGATGAAGACGCGAGGTTTTGAACGACGATTCTCTCAAAATCTTGCACCTGTTTCGCGAGAAAAGCCCCAAAACCCTTACTTTGCCTAAATTTCACATTTATTCAGCAAGCCCTAAGTAGTTGGTTATAAATTTTCACAACTCGATCGCTACAACTATCCGGTCAAGAACTACAATAACCCTAGCATCTGTGTGAAAAAAGGCCTATCTATGCAACTTTCGCCCCAAGAAAAAGATAAATTACTCATTTTCACGGCGGCACTGCTCGCCGAAAGACGCAAAAATCGCGGTATCAAGTTAAATTATCCCGAAGCGATCGCCTATATTAGCGCCGCCATCCTCGAGGGTGCTAGGGAAGGTCGTAGCGTGGCTGAATTGATGAGTTACGGCACTACTTTATTAACTCGCGAGGAGGTAATGGAAGGTATCCCGGAAATGATTACGGAAGTACAGATCGAAGCGACTTTTCCCGATGGTACTAAATTAGTTACCGTTCACAATCCCATTCACTAACAGGAGATTTTTAGCAGTTATGATTCCGGGAGAAATTATCACACCATCCGGGGCGATCGAGATTAATGTCGGTCGCGACACCCTGCGTATTTCTGTGGCTAATACAGGCGATCGACCCATTCAAGTGGGTTCCCACTATCATTTTTATGAAGTTAATCAGGCCCTGGAGTTCCAGCGCGAATTAACCAAAGGAACCCATCTGAATATTCCTGCGGGTACATCAGTTCGATTTGAACCGGGAGACACGAAAGAGGTGGAATTAGTTACCATCGCGGGAACTGAAGAAATTTATGGCTTTAATGGTTTAATTAATGGTTCCCTCAAGGGCAAGAAAAAGAAAAAGTAAGGCCTTAACGGAAAAATTATCACAGTTCGATCGCTCAATTATGGTAAAATCAAGGCAACGATAACTAATTCTTTCCAAGACTATGACGACGGTAAAAATTGGCATCATTGGCGGCAGTGGTTTGTATAAAATGGATGCCCTCAAGGATGTGCGGGAAGTATCCCTCGATACTCCTTTTGGTTCTCCTTCCGATGCTTTAATTCTCGGTACTTTAGAGGGAACAGAAGTCGCCTTTTTAGCGCGTCATGGCAGAAATCACCATTTTTTACCGACCGAATTACCCTTTCGCGCTAATATTCACGCTCTCAAACAATTAGGGGTTGAATATATTATTTCCGCTTCGGCCGTTGGTTCCCTAAAAGCCGAAGTTAAACCCCTAGATTTAGTCATTCCCGATCAATTTATTGACAGAACTAAAGAGAGAATAGCGACTTTTTTTGGGGAAGGAATTGTTGCTCACGTTGCCTTTGGTGATCCCATTTGTCCCCAATTAGCCGAAATTTTAGGGGATGCCGTCGCTAGTTTAAACCTACCGGAAGTTATCTTGCATCGCGGCGGTACATACCTCTGTATGGAAGGGCCGGCTTTTTCTACTAAAGCGGAATCAAATCTCTATAGAAGTTGGGGGGCAACCGTGATCGGTATGACCAATTTAACCGAGGCCAAATTAGCCCGAGAAGCGGAAATTGCCTACGCTACCTTAGCCCTAGTTACCGATTACGATTGTTGGCATCCCGACCACGATCATGTCACGGTAGAAATGGTGATCGAAAATCTACACCATAACGCTATTAATGCCCAAAAAGTTATCCAAGAAACGGTGCGCCGTCTGGTAGCTAATCCTCCCGTTTCCGCCGCTCATTCTGCCCTTAAATACGCTATTCTTACCCGTCTAGATTCTGTTCCCGTCGCCACTAAAGAAAAATTAGCTCTCTTTTTGAAAAAATATCTTGAATAAATAGAGAAATAAGAGCGGAGAAAAGTCGCCGATGAATCTAGAAATGGGTCATTTTTCTCGCTGTTATCCAGACGATCAATTTGACCCAAATTCTAGGTTATCTCTAGCTTAACTAGCTAGATATTCTCTAATGTTAGCCCTGCGTTTTCTTAATTTAGCGATCGCTTCTCGTTCGATCTGACGCACGCGTTCACGACTGATATTGAGTCGAACGCCAATTTTTGCTAAGGTGAGGGGCTGCCCATTATCTAAACCAAAACGCAGACAAATCACTTCTTTTTGTTGAGGGGTGAGGTCTGCCATCAGTTTTTCCAAATCCACTTGGAGGGAAGAATAGGCAGTGTAATCTTCGGGGGAAAGTCCCGTATCTTCCAAGAGTTCCCCTAATTCCGTGTCTTGATTGTCCCCCACCTTTAAGTCAAGGGAAAGGGGTTGACGGGACCTTTCCAAGTAATCTCGTACCTGTTTGGGAGTTAGGTCTAATTCCTCGGCTAATTCGGCAATGGTGGCAGCGCGACCTTTATCTTGAGCTAGTTGACGCTGGGCTTTTTTGATTTTATTCAGTTTTTCGGTGATGTGGATGGGCAGACGGATGGTGCGACTTTTTTCTGCGATCGCCCGGGTGATGGCTTGGCGAATCCACCAATAAGCATAGGTGGAGAAGCGATAGCCTTTGGTGGGATCGAATTTTTCCACACCTCTTTGCATCCCAATCGTTCCCTCTTGGATGAGGTCTAATAGATCTAGATTGCGTTTTAGGTATTTTTTAGCGACGGAAACCACTAGACGCAGGTTCGCTTCTACCATCTTGCGTTTGGCGAAATCCCCTGCCCCCAATTCTCGACGCAGTTGTTCTTCACTAATTTCCGCCGCTTCTGACCATTGGCGATCGCTGGGTTCCCTGCCGAGTTTAGCCCTTAGGGATTCCTTGATTTTTTCGAGAAAAATTAATCTTTGCACCTGTTTCGCGTAGAGAATTTCTTCTTCATGGGTGAGAAGGGGAACTCGGCCAATTTCTCTGAGATAGGCGCGAACTGGATCGGTGGGGTTTTTCGAGGTTTTCATGAGTGCGCGTCGGTTGAGGGTTGATATTCAGGGATTGATGGCGTTTTTCAGATCGCTTCCCCAGGGGCAGTTAAGGAGATGCTATCAGGGTTTTTTCTAGTTTTGTAAAGAGATTAGTAAGTGATCACTCAAGGATATAGAGAAATCTAATTGAAGATTTAATTGCCTCTATAGTTCTTTTTTTGGCTATATATAGAGTTTATGGGCATAAATGGCAAGTAGTAAGAACCTTGGTTGTTTAACCAATATTACAACAATCATTAAATATTGTAAAGTTTATGAGAAAAAAAAATTATCCCTATCAGGAACGCACCGATGAAGAGGAGGTTTGAGTATCCCTACTCATAGATTACCCAAAGGTTTCCAATCAGGATGCAATCTAGATGACAAAATGAGCAATTTTCTCAGATAGCGATCGCAGGGCGATCGGTGAGGGGTTTGTACTAAAATGTCCAATAGGCAGTTTAAATACAGAAAGCTGATATTTTCTAGCAAATCTCTTGATTGTCAGCCCTTGGCTGGCAAAAAAGCAGTAAAAAAATCACAAAAATCCGCTGAGATGTCTTGGGAAGACATCAATTAGGGTCTGCTGAAAAAGTCGCTCAGGGAATTAAGCTAAACGGCTTTTACTTCGGATCACCGATATAGACTCCAAAAGGGTTATAGCTATTGGATCATGCAGGTTAAGCGCCGTTTAGCTTATGTGATATTGTCTGGCAATTTTCACTGGTATCGAACGCCTCCATGGTTCCGCTCCCCGCACCTTCCCCACCGGTGCGTTGCTGGGGGTGGGGAATGACGCTTAAATGCTATTTTGGTTTAGTTTGGACGCTAATAGGGCCATTAACGCTGGTTTGACAGGCTAAACGATAATTTTCGGGTTTTTTCTTCAGACAGCGCTGTTCAAAGTCGGTTTTGGCCGAGAGATTTTCCATCCCCTCGACAATTGCCACTATACAAGTACCACACTGACCGTAACCGCCACAATTCATCAATTTACCGCCAAAAGTGTAGATATCAACGCCATTCTGGATTGCTTTCTCTCGTAAATTCGCTCCATCTGCCGCTACCACGATCTTATTCTCTTTGACGAAGTTGATGTTACCCATGACTGTGTTACCCTAAATTTTTGCAAATTAATATTAAAAAATATTAAATTTTTTTGATTGTAACATTTTTGGCTCGCTGTTCTAAATATTCGGCGATGCCAATAGCGATCGCTTTTTTGCCGATAAATTTCCCCAATGCCGCTTTTGTGACCAAATAAGCCACCTGTTCCCCTTGATCGCCCTTTTCCTCACCCCTATTAGCAATGACGGCCTGATAGCCCTTTTCTAGGCGTTTACGGGCGATTTCCAGTAACTCCTCCTGACTGACTCCTTCCTGATACTTGAAAGTCACCATCTCTAAATCGGGAAATTTTTCTCTCACCTTGTCAATCACTTTTTCCGTCGGCACAAAATTAAGATTTAACTGCCCACCACTGGGAATTTTGCCGTAAAAAGGGCTTTCTAAGCGATAATCTGCCACTGCTGCCGAAAAAATCCCAAATTTATAATCTTTACTCTCTAATTCTCCCATAACCTTCCCTAGATACTCGTCATAAGTTTCAATAATTTCATGGGGTAAATAAGCGGGAGGTGTATAGCTGCCGCGTCCGTGGATTAATTGCACCTTTGCCCCGCGCAGGTACAATTCTTCTGCAATAGCGACTCCTAATTGTCCGGTAAAACGATTGGTTAAACGACGAATATTATCGATAATAACGGGTGTGGGTCCACCAGTGACTAAAATCGGCATATTTTTCAGTACAGAATTACTGAGAATCCCACAGGCTGCCACGGTGATCTCTTTTTCCCCGGGGAGATTGTGCTTACCGTAATCATCCCGGGGTGACATAATCTGGACTCCC
This sequence comes from Microcystis sp. M090S1, assembly GCF_020246295.1. NCBI lineage: Bacteria > Bacillati > Cyanobacteriota > Cyanophyceae > Chroococcales > Microcystaceae > Microcystis > Microcystis sp. M090S1. The sequence continues at coordinate 4,855 of NZ_JADBTF010000172.1, forward strand.
CAGCGATCGAGAGTTTGCAAAGATTCGCTCAGAATAGCATTATGTAAACTGCCGTGCATGGTGGGGACAAGCAGAATTTTAGTTTTTCCCTTTTCCTGTCGTCCCAAGGCCGAGGCCAAGCATGAAGTGATCACTCCGTCAGCGATTCCGTAACGAAACTTATTAATCGTGTTATAGGTAGCGGGGGCGACTAAATAAAGATCAAAGGGAGATTGATCGCTTAAATGTTCTGCTTTTGCCGTTAATTGGCTAATTACGGGATTAACCGTACTCCATTCCAAAGCTTCCTTAGTGACGTATCTTAAAGCTTCTTCCGAGACAAAAGCCACGACTGTAGCCCCGAATTTCCGCAAAGATCGGGCAATTAGCGGCGCTTTCATGGCCGCAATCCCTCCTGTCACCAGTAAAGCAATACGTTTACCCCAGAGATGATGACTTTCTAAGGGTACTTCGCGATCGCTTAATGGCGAATCCGTCGGAGAGGAGAAATTCCAAGTCATAAATTTGGGAGATGGGGAGTGGGGAGTGGGGAGTGGGGAGTGGGGAGTGGGGAGACCACTGCGTGCGCGTTGCGGGGGGAGACCACTTCGTGCGCGTTGCGGGGGGAGATGGGGAAATTTCAACCATACTCAACACCCCAAAACCCCAAAACCCCAAAACCCTAAAATCTCCATACCCAACACCTTACTAACTGATAACTGATCACTGATTCGGTTATCCCTATTCAAGATTTGTCTATCCCTGAGGGAGAAACTGGTTATCCTAGTAAATAAAGGGTTGCTTCGGTGTTCTTATGATTGACAAAATTTTAACTAAAGTTCGATCGCTTGCCAAGCCGCTATTAGTTCTAGGATTAGTGACAACGCTGATTTTCGGTCATATTCCCAGTGCTTTAGCGGCATCGGGGGGTAGAATGGGGGGCGGTAGTTTTCGCGCCCCTAGTCGCAGTATTAGCCCTTCTAGAGGTGGTGGTTACAGTTCCCCCGGTTACGGTGGAGGTATTGGTTTTCCCTTCCTCTTGCCCTTCTTTTGGGGTGGTGGTGGCGGTGGCTTAATTTCTCTGTTAATCTTTTTTGCTATTGCCAATTTCCTCGTTAATGCTTTCCGTAATGGTGGAGGCAGTGATGAGAATGGTATGACGATAGAATCTGGTTATGAAACCGTCTCCGTGGCTAAAGTACAGGTGGGTTTGTTGGCTAATGCCCGTTATCTGCAACAAGAATTAAATCAAATCGCCCTAACTGTGGATACTAGCACCTCCGAGGGGCGCGTCGATGTCTTACAAGAATCCGCCCTCGCCCTGTTGCGTCATCCGGAATACTGGGTTTATGGTAACGTCGATTGCCAACAAACCAGCCTCAGCAGTGCAGAAGCGAAGTTTAATCAGTGGTCTCTCAACGAACGCGGTAAACTAACGGCGGAAACCTTAACTAATTACAATAATCAACTGCGTCAAGGTTCTCAAGAAAATATTTTACCCGAATCGGCTGGAGAATTAGCTAAAACTGCACCGGAAGGCTATATTTTGGTGACTATTTTAGCCGGCATTGTTGGTAAATTTTCTCTAGCCAAAATTAATGATTCCCAAGACTTGAAACAAGCCCTGCAACAAATTGGTAGTATGGGAGGCGATCGACTTTTAGCGGTAGAAGTGATTTGGACTCCTCAAAGCGAGGGTGATATTCTCAGTCAAGACGACATTCTCGCTAATTATCCCGATCTGAAATTGGTGTAATTTGTCGGGGTATAATACCAGATATTGCCCAAAATCTCCCTTTTGCAGGGAGATTTTTTGATTATTAAGGAATTGCTGCCATTAACAATATAATTCCTGAATCCACTGCCATTCTTGGGCTAATCCTTCGGCTAAAGAGACTTGGGGATTATAACCTAGAATAGTACGGGCTTTGGTGACATCGGCGGCGGTGTGACGGGCATCTCCCCGGGCGAGTCCTTGATGCGATCGCTCGATAGGTTTACCGATGACTTTTTCCATGGTATCCAAGACATCCAACAATACCACGCGACTACCACCACCAATATTAAACACCTCCCCCACCGCTTCCGGCACTAGGGCAGCGGCTAAATTAGCGGCTACAGCATCGCTAATAAAGGTAAAATCGCGGGTTTGTTTGCCATCTCCGTAGATGCCGATGGGTTTACCTGCGATCGCTGCTTGAAAAAACTTATGGAAAGCCATATCGGGACGTTGCCGCGGTCCATAAACGGTGAAATAACGCAAGGCAGTGACGGGAACGTTAAAATTCTGGTGATATAGCCAACAGAGTCTTTCTGCCGCTAATTTGGTGATGCCGTAGGGTGAAACTGGTTGGGGACAAAGGGTTTCGGGAGTCGGCATCGTTTCCGCATTGCCATACACCGAGGAAGTGGAAGCAAAAACCATCCGTTGTAAAGAAGGGGTTTCCTTAGCGGCCTCAAGAATAATTTGAGTGGCATTTATATTCCTTTCGGTATATTGACGAAATCCATCACCCCAGCTTGCTCTGACTCCTGCTTGGGCTGCCTGATGGAATAATACTTCTACTCCTTGCAACAGTTGTCGCCAGTCAAGGGCTTGTATATCCGCTTCAATTAACTGAAATTCGGGATATTTTGCTAGAATATGGGCATTTTTGCGCTTTAAACTGGGGTCGTAATAATCGTTAAATTGATCGATACCGATCACCTGATCTCCTTGTTCTAAAAGCTTTTGTGCCAAGTTAGAACCGATAAAACCCGCGACACCAGTAACAATATGAGTAGCCATTTAATCCTAGTCGTTGATATTTTGTCTCGATTGTAAGCTAAGACGCATTTAAACCGCTTATTCTTAGATTAGCAGAATCTCCCCCAACCCCCAGGGTAATCGCATATTGATAGAGTTCTCAAATTCCGAGGAGTTAGGTCTAAAATTCGATGGCCAACTCAGGCTTTGACCTGCACAAGGCTCCGGAATCTCTGGTTTTGCCAGTCATTATGGCCTAACAAACCCCGAACTGACCTTATCTACTCAGTTCCTTAAAGTCCCAAAACTCCTCATCAACTACAGGATTAACATCTACCTCCTCTCGCTGTCAACGGCACTGGCGGCTAAGATTTTCACCATCAAATCATTGTTCATGCTTGCCGGATACCGTTTCATCAGAATTTTTGGCCGTTTTCCCATCTATAGGGATTAGTTCTAGGTTCAATTTCTCGGTGATTTCCCCTATCCAAGAGCCGGAATCCTGACTGTAATTGCTTGGGTTCTAGTATCCTTAGCACTCTGCCAAAGGTATCGTGGGAAGGTATCCCCTTCGGTAGGTCTAAAAATGTTTCCAACCAAGATTGCTTGGCTTGACCGTAGGCTTCTATGGCGGCAAACCCATCGGCACCAGTTAAGACTGCCAAGATAGCTATGGTAATTATCGATACTAGGCTAGGATTGCGCCCCCTGTCCGCTCTGGGGTCTTCTAGATGCTGAAAATGTTTCAAGACAATGTTTCTTAAGAGCTTTGCCTCTCGCTCTTGCTTGGGGTTTAAAACTAGGAGACCAAAACCGGATGCCCTGCTCAACTGCTACACCATGTAACTTTTTGCTTCCTCTCAGATTAACTCCTGTCAGTTCGCCCTGATAGGCGCGACATTCAGTCACCTCTGTCTGTTATATTTTATACAAAACGACGTGCGATTACCCTGTCCAGCTTGTTTCAAAACTGCATTAGCAGTATGGCGTGATTTAATAGTATTATCAACTACAAATCTTCTTTCTGTCAGAGGACTATACCAAATTTCATGATCTCCTTTCCCTTGACGTTCAAAATAACATCCGGCTGCTGAAAGTAGTTTTTTTAATGCAGTTGTTAAAGAAGTAGCCATCTAAACAGCGCACTCAATTGATTCTTGACGATGACTAATTAGTTCAAAAGTTATCGATGCTTGAGGTTCAATGGTAATTAGATGATTGAGTTGTAATAATTCTGGAATTATCTGTCGTAATTTAGCTGTTAAAGCTGCGATGGTATCAGCTTCGGTGACTAATCCCGGAATATCTTCACTCTCTGCTACCCACACTTGCGCCTCTCGATCCCAAAATGCTTCTACTTGGTACGGTTTTTGATTCATGATTATTTAGTTCAATTGAGTAGAATTAGCTGATATATCAATTAAGATTATACAGTGCGATCGCATTTCTGACAACCCTACCACCAATCCCCAACTCTTGATGATCGCCGACGAATCGCTTTGAAGGTTCTCGCAATAAGACTCAAATTAAAGGTTTATGGAAAGATGTTGTGATCAGTGATGACGATTTAGAAGAAGCTAAAAAAGCAGTTTTTCGAGATTAGTTTACATTTCATTTTTATAACAAACGCTATAGTTCTCGTCAATGATCTTTTTAAGAGTTTAAATCTTTAAAGGGATTGATAATCTGTAAGCTATTATTGATAATTAAACCATCTTGCATATCTTCTGAGTAGAGAATAGTTGCATCGCCTAAAACTGCACTAGCAACAATCAGGCTATCCCAAAATGAAATTAAGTAGCGATCTCGTAATTTCACGGCATACTCAAGCGTTTCGAGGGAGACAGGTAAGATTTCACACCCTTGGGTCAATTCTTCAAGTAGATTTTGGATCTGTAAATTATTAAACCCTGCTTTGCGGATTAAATTTGAGCAAACCCTGACTGACGGACACATTTTTCAATACAAAGACAAGTACTGTTATGTGAAAGCCTCAAACTCCTGAATAAAAGAAAAGGTAATTTTGCCATAATAATCCTGACGAGCTTTGCGAGAAGCCAAACA
>NZ_JADBTF010000173.1:0-16700 GCF_020246295.1 Microcystis sp. M090S1
GTCAGCGATTCCCTCTGTAGCCATGTTTTAGATGGTTTTCTGCCCCGAAACAAGCTACAATGGTCGAAAGGTCAAATTTGTAAATTTTTGCCTCAAACCCTATCTGCGTAAGGACTTCAGGAGTTTGTGTCCAGTAGTCCATTAGTATTATATTGCTTTAACTCAGGCTCTGTAAGACTTTTAGCCATAGCTAGTATGTTTATACGGGGGAAGTTCAGTCATAGTATTTCTAGCTCGGATTCACTCTTGCTAAAAATTCTACCAGACAAATAGAAAAAAAGGGAGGTCTAAGAACCCCCCTCAACAGTTAATAATTAGATGACAACCAAATTAGTAGCGGCCAGCATTGGGTTTATGAACAATAAAGCTCATGGTTTGACATTGTTTGATGTTGTCAAAAGCGATAACGCGGATGTAGCAATCAGAATACTCGGTGCGGCACTCGCGAACTTCATTAAGAACTTCTTGGGGACCAGAAACAGAGAATAAAGGCAGTTTCCACATCGTCCAATGATAATCCGCGGGTTTGGGATCTTTTTCAAATTCCACAGCAGGAATATAACCCTGATCGATCATGTATTGAATTTGTTTAGCAATTTGTTGATCGGTGAGGGGGGGCAAGTAGGAGAGAGTTTCGTAACGCTTCTCTTTAGGTAAAGTTTTCATGTGTTTCTTGATTCCTTATGGGTTGGGTAGATCATCAACATCGAGATTTAATTCCGATGTCTCTGGTTGACTTATAGCAGTACGGGTGAGACGTTCCAAAAGTTGCCGACGATGTTCGGTATTGTCATTAATAATTCCCGTTTTTACCATCTCTGGCAAGAACTCTAAAACCTGTTCGGCTAAATGTTCTCTTACCGTCATGATCCGCAAAACTAACTCTTTATTCTCAGTCATCAACCCCGCAATATAGGCCTCGCCATCCTGAATGGAATGGCTAGAAGTATAGTGACTCAGCCAAATAGCCAAAGTCGGATTAGTTTCTGACAATTGATCGATAATCGTGCGAACCGCTTGGTAAGTTAGGTAACTTTGTAAGACTTTCGCGGTATCTTGAACAACTTTTTTCGGATACATTTTATACAGTTTTCAGTTATTGGCTAGACAGTTATCAGTGTTGAAATTCTAGCGACTGCTTGCCGATTTTGGGCAAGTCCCCGGCATTATTTTCCACCGATAACTGCTAACAACCTTCTGAATGGCTGTATTAGAGGGTATCCATAGCCTCGAACTCGAATTTGATTTCTTTCCAGAGTTCGCAAGCGGCAGCCAGTTCAGGACTCCAACGGCAAGCTTCCCGGATAACGTCGTTACCTTCGCGGGCCAAGGAGCGACCTTCGTTACGAGCTTGGATACAAGCTTCCAGAGCCACACGGTTAGCGGTGGCACCCGGTGCGTTACCCCAGGGGTGGCCGAGGGTTCCACCACCGAACTGTAAGCAGGAATCGTCACCGAAGATTTCCACCAGCGCGGGCATATGCCAAACGTGGATACCACCAGAAGCAACCGGCATTACCCCGGGTAAGGAAGCGTAGTCTTGGGTGAAGAAAATACCACGAGCGCGATCTTCTTCTACATAGTCTTCACGCATCAGGTCAACAAAACCCATCGTGATTCCGCGTTCACCTTCGAGTTTACCGACAACGGTTCCCGAGTGCAGGTGATCACCACCAGAGAGACGTAAGCACTTAGCTAAAACGCGGAAGTGGATACCATGATTTTTCTGACGGTCGATAACCGCGTGCATTGCCCGGTGAATGTGGAGCAGTAACCCTTTGTCGCGGCAGAATTTCGCCAGGGTGGTGTTAGCGGTGAAACCACCGGTGAGGTAGTCGTGCATGATGATGGGGGTTTTGATTTCGGCGGCGAATTCAGCCCGTTGCATCATCTGCTCGCAGGTAGGAGCGGTTACGTTTAAGTAATGTCCTTTAACTTCGTTGGTTTCTGCTTGGGATTTAACGATCGCCTCTTGTACGAAAAGGAAACGATCGCGCCAACGCATGAAGGGTTGAGAGTTAATATTTTCGTCGTCTTTGGTGAAGTCTAAACCACCGCGGAGACATTCATAAACGGCACGACCATAGTTTTTAGCGGAAAGGCCGAGTTTGGGTTTGATGGTGCAACCGAGTAGGGGGCGACCATATTTGTTTAATTTGTCCCGTTCAACGGTGATACCGTGGGGAGGACCTTGGAAGGTTTTGATTAAAGCGACGGGGAAACGGATATCTTCTAAACGGAGACCGCGTAGAGCTTTGAAACCGAAAACGTTACCAACGATCGAGGTGAGGATGTTGGTGACGGAACCTTCTTCAAATAGATCTAAAGGATAGGCAACGAAACAGAAGAATTGGTTATCTTCGTTGGGTACGGGTTCGATATCATAACAACGGCCTTTATAGCGATCGAGGTCGGTTAAGTTATCGGTCCAAACGGTGGTCCAGGTACCTGTGGAAGATTCCGCCGCTACTGCCGCACCTGCTTCTTCCGGAGGAACTCCGGGTTGGGGTGTCACCCGGAAGCAAGCTAGTAGATCGGTATCTTTGGGGGTGTAGTCGGGGGTGTAGTAGGTCAGTCGGTAGTCTTTTACGCCGGCCTGGAAACCTTTGGATTTGGCTTGCACCATTGGGATTATTCCTCCATAAACTGCATGATTAGTCGCACCTGTAAAATCTCGCCGTCAACCGACATAGATTTTTCTTAAGCTCCTTTCCCCTGCTGCCAGGAGCGAAGTTAGGGAGCAATTTTCACTAATGTTTTTTTCAACTGATCATCTTAACATGAACTTTATCCTATTCTGATCATTTTTTTTCCCTATCTCTAAAATTTTGATTGTTTTTTTTTCTCGGGGGGATTAGTTTCTTTAATCTGTCGTCATCTAACTTTGACAATCTCTACAAAAGCATAAAAAAATCAACAAAAATTTACCTGATTGACACACAGAAACTTCTGCTCATCAGGCTTTGAGCGATTAAAACTACTTCTTAATTGAGGAAGATTATCAATAATTACAACCTCAAAAAATTGTCGGCAATCGCTAAATATTAACTGGATTTCTAAGCAATTATACCCAGTACCTAGAGGACAGTTAGACAGCAGTGAACTCTAGATAAATTAGGTCTAATTACTCAGTAATTATTGTTGAGATTTTTGGCTTGTGAACGATTATTTTCCCCTTCAAGAATTATGGTTATTGTTGCCATTAAAACGATGACGTTCTGGAAATAGCGTGACCAATAACTGATTGATATAGACCTTTCCGACCACCGATGCTTGATTCGGTCGGTTAGTAGTAGATGCTTGTTCTCTGGTTTCCGCGGGACTGGCCTCGGCGACCATTTCCTCGCCATCCCAAGGACTGGCCACGGTTTCGGCGACCACTTCCTCCACGGACGGCACTGGGGACACTTGACTGACTACGGGTTGCGGTTCCGGTAAAGGGGGTCTTTCCGGTTCCGATGGGGTCGCTGACACCTCGATGGTAATTTGACGGGAAGTATCTCCGATCAGGGAACCAGACGGCACGATCGACATCGCTGCCACAGAAGCATTAAAAATCGTTGTGGTTGACCCAATACAGGCATTTTCACCGATTTCACCCCGACCGACGACCAGAACACCTGTACCTAAAATTGCTCCCGCACCGATAGCAATAACACCCTGATAGGCGGTTAAAATTGTTCCCATACCCAGGCAAGCACCCGCACCGATAATTATTTGGCTATTGGGGGCTGCTCGGAGAATCACCCCCGGAGCCACGATCGCACTCTCATCAATGGTTACATCACCATTGACATAGAATTCCGAGCGGCTAATAGGTTGAACGGGGGGTAAGGACATAATTGACAGTGATCCAGTTATCAGTGATCAGTTACCAGGGGTTAGGGGGTAGGGGTTAGAGTTTCGGGTATTTTTCCCGATCCGCCAACACCTAACACCTATCTCCCTTCACCGATCGCCGAGTCCTGAAATTAAGGGCGTTGAATAATCGATTCGAGAACACGGCGTTTCGCTTGGGAGTCAATCCCGATCAGACGAACGTATTCTCCTTGATGGTCGCGCAGACAGGTTTCTAAAGCGGCCACCACATCGGATTCGCGACTGCTCTCGATCGGGGTGCAGCTTTGCCAAGAACTGGTTTTAAAACGACGTTTATCCGCGTGTTCACTGCCAATTTTGTGACCTTGGTTCAATAAAGAACGAATCTGAGCGATCGTTTCCGCCGTTAAGGTACTGGTTAAAGTGGCAGTACCGCCGCCGGAGGAACCGGAAGCATAGCTTTTGAAACTCGGTTCAGCAACGGTGGCGGTTTTACCGTTGCCATTACTAGCCACCGAACCATCGGGGCGCTGGATCACTGTTTCTAAAACTCGTTTTTTGGCTTTAGCATCGATACCGAGTAAGCGGACGTATTCGCCGCTATGTTCCCGTAAACAATCTTCCAAAGCAGTAATTACCTCCGATTCGCGATTGCTTTCGATCGGGGCGCAACTCTGCCAAGAACTGGTTTTAAACCGGCGTTTATCCGCGTGTTCGGTGCCGATTTTGTAGCCTTGGGCGAGCAGGGAACGAATTTGAGCGATCGTTTCCCCACTTAAGCTACCACTGCTGCTATGACTGGCTCCGTTACTAGCGGGGGCGCTGTAGCTGCTGGCTTTGCCGCTGCCGTTACTAGCGGGGGCGCTGCCGGGGCGGTGAATAATCATTTCGACGACGCGTTTTTTCGCTTGCGGGTCGATCCCGATCAGGCGGACGTACTCATCGCTATTTTCAGTCACGATCGCTTCAATATCGCGAATGATGCCCGCTTCGCTCTTGGTTTCGATCGCAGGTCCAGTTAACCAAGAACTGGTTTTAAAACGGCGTTTATCCGCGTGTTCGGTGGCGATTTTCAGTCCTTGGGCCAGCAGGGAACGCACTTGTACGGACAGGTCCGAATGGCCGTTACCGTTGCCATGACCGCCGTGGACGGCGGTGGTGGTGCGGGCCGGTTCTCCCGGGGTGTCTTCGGGGCGTTGGATAATCATTTCCAGTATGCGCCGTTTAGCGGCGGGATCGACTCCGATCAGGCGGACGTATTCGCCTTGCAGGTCTCTCAGGGAGGCTTCTAGGGATTGGGATACCTGTTCTTCGCGGCCGCCGTCGATAAAGCCGGCACTTAACCAAGAACTGGTTTTAAAGCGGCGTTTGTCAGCGTATTCGATGCCGATCTTGTAGCCTTGGGAGAGGAGGGAGCGAACCTGCGCTCGAATGTTTGTATTTAAACTCATAGGTGTCACCGAATTTCTATATAGCGTCTCATTAGCGATGTTTATAGCGGCTGCCGGTGGAGGAGTCGCTGGGCTGTGGGCTTTGACCGGGACGCTGGGGGCGAGGTCGATATCGACAATGTGACGGGTGAAGGCTCGATCGATTTCTGTGACATCGGGTAAGCGGTCGGCCTGTTGTTGGCTGGTGATCACGGAACCGGATGGCACGAATTTCCCGGCGGGGATTTCCACGTCTTGAACGAGGGCGTGCATCATGACGATGCAATCGGCCCCGATGCGGGCATTAAAGACGGTGGAGCGAAAACCGATAAAACAGCGATCGCCCACATAGGCAGGCCCGTGAATGAGTGCCATGTGGGTGATACAGCTGCCCCGGCCGATCCACACCGAATATTCTCGGCCGTCATCTCCCACCACACGGCTTTTTTCTAAACCGTGGATGATTGCTCCGTCCTGAATTTTGCTGTCGTCGCCAATGTAAAAGGGGGTTCCTTCATCGGCGCGGATGGAAGTCCCCGGAGCAATCACCACTCGCGCCCCGATCTCGATAGCGCCACTGAGGTTAGAGAAGGTGTGGACTTTGGCACTCTCGTCTATGTGCGTTTCCTCTGGGGATTTGGTCCGCTTTTTCGGACTAGCCGCCGTTGTGCGGACGACCATAGTTAGTCTTCCTCCATACTGAATTTGGCTGGCTGGTTGTTACTTAACTGTGTTTGGGTTCTATCGATGTTTAACCGGATTGACGAAATTCGTCCCTCTTGCTGTAGAGGGTGCGATTTTCTACGGTTATAGTGTCAATAATCCCCACCACCATCGCGTCAAGGGGGCGATTGTTCTGTCCGTCTTCGATACGGGCGGCTCCTCCCCGGGACACTAGCACCCATTCATTAATCCCCGCTCCGACAATATCACCCGCTACTTCGTATTTAGGCAAAAGTTGCCCCTGTGCGTCGATGAATTGCAAAAGCAGAAGTTTCACTCCCGTCATACTGCGCGGTTTCAGGGAGCTAACGACGGTGCCGCAAACTTTGGCAATTTGCATGGAATTTGTTTACACTAAAAGTTAGTTGCGCTCTAGATTCGTCTTAAAGGTTGCGGGTTAACACTTTCACGAAACTGTTCCACGGCTTCTGTATAACGGATGGGAAGAACGTATTCGAGGTTTTCGTGGGGACGGGCGATGATGTGGGTCGAGAGGACTTGACCACCCTTAACACGATTAGATGCCGCTTCTGTCCCCGCCGATACGGAGGCCTGTACTTCCGAAACGTCTCCCCGGACGATGACGGTGACGCGACCACTACCAATTTTTTCGTAACCTACTAGGGTTACGCGGGCGGCTTTCACCATGGCATCAGCCGCCTCGACGACGGCCGGGAAACCCAAGGTTTCCACCATGCCCACTGCAATTGACATAATATTTTTGTCTCCTAATGGTTGGCTTTCTTCGACTCTATAGATGCTGACCCCGATCAACGGTGTTTAATAGCTGCGGAATTGCTCTACTTCTTCGGTGTAGCGAATGGGCAGCACGTATTCGAGGTTTTCGTGGGGACGAGCGATGATATGGGTAGATAGCACTTGTCCTCCGTTAACCCGGTTGGCGTTTTCCACTCCAGCGGCCACAGAAGCTTGCACTTCTGAAACGTCTCCCCGGACAATGACTGTGACGCGACCACTACCGATCTTTTCGTAACCCACTAGAGTCACCCTGGCGGCTTTGACCATGGCATCGGCCGCTTCCACAACGGCGGGAAATCCTAGGGTTTCAATCATTCCTACTGCAATTGGCATTTTTTTGTTCCTCGCTTGTCAAGCCAAACTAAACTATTAATTTTGTTAGCGTTATCAATTTTGTTTCAGTCAAATTCTTTCCTTGTTACTTTTCCTGCTCTAGCTCTGGTGGCAGTCGGGATCGTGGCAAGGTGGGTAAGACCATCCTGAATTTTATCTCGATCGTGACCGTTTTCATCCACTAATTTTATTTTCTAGGGCCGGTTGGTAAAAATTTGACGAGTCAGGCAAAATTATCAACCTAAAAAAAGCATAGGAAACTATGACACCTTTGACAATATAAAACATTATGATTATTTCTCATCTTCAGGTTAACGAAAGTTAATCATTCCTTGACTTCGCCCATCAGCCTCAGCAATTCTCAGGAGATTTACCGCTAAAACCTTTGCTATGAGCCGATTTCCGCTTTAAGTTTTCTCTTGGCGGCTTGCTTGTCTCTGCTGGATTTATTGGCAGATAAAAGCCTATTTTCCCTGATTTCGGCTTTTTTATAATTTTTTTATACTATATACGGCTGGGGTGGGGGAGTGGGGAGAAGGGGAGCCTTTTTCAGTGATCAGTAAACAGTGAACAGTAATCAGTGAACTGAAAACTCACATCTGATCACTGATCACTGATTCTAGCGATCGATCTCACCTTCGTAGGGTTGGACACCGATCGAGGGATAATTATCGTGGTTAGGACTGAAAACTTCTAACACTGCATGAGCTAACTTTTGGAAAAAGTCGGGACTCTCGTGCAAGGATTTGAGCGCCGCTTCTAATTCAGGAAGGGAGAAATCGAAGCCTTGCGAGCGAGCTATCTCTAGTAATTGCTGAGGATCTTGGGTTGAGCGCATTTTTTGACCCAATTCTTCGTTTTTAGCGGCTAAGGCGAAAAAGTCGAACACTTGATTTTTAGACATATAAATACTTTTCCTTTGATGATTAAAGGTGTGGCCTCGGCGGCGTGGAGGTTAAACTGCCTAGTATGGTTCATTTTTATCCTACCAGTCAGGAGATATCCTCAAAGCAAAAGTTTCGTTTTTATTTGCTTGTATGGCTGAGTATGCTTTAGGTCTAATTCTGGGGTGTGGGGTGTGGGGAAGTGGGGAGTTTTTTCAGTAATCAGTAATCAGTAATCAGTAATCAGTGAAAGGATGGCGGTTTTTGGCCATCGGGGCAGGCCATAGTCAGAGGATAAATAGCCTAAAATAGAAACCTGCACTATTGTTTCTGTAGCCAGCATCATGAATAAGTCCCCACGTCGTTACCATATCACCACCTTTGGTTGTCAGATGAATAAAGCTGACTCCGAACGCATGGCCGGTATTTTAGAAGATTTGGGGTTTCAATGGTCTGAGGATGCCAACGAAGCCGATTTAATCCTCTACAATACCTGTACAATTCGCGATAATGCCGAACAGAAGGTGTATTCCTATCTCGGTAGACAGGCTAAACGCAAACAAACTCAACCCGATCTTACTTTAATTGTCGCTGGCTGCGTGGCCCAACAGGAAGGGGAACAATTATTAAGACGGGTTCCCGAAGTGGATTTAATTATCGGTCCCCAACACGCAAACCGCTTGGGAGACTTATTACAACAAGTTTTTGACGGTTCCCAGGTGGTGGCCACCGAACCCATCCACATCATGGAAGATATCACCAAACCGCGCCGGGATAGTAATATTACCGCTTGGGTGAACGTCATCTATGGTTGCAATGAACGCTGTACCTATTGTGTGGTTCCGGGGGTGCGCGGGGTGGAACAATCTCGCACTCCTGCGGCAATTCGAGCAGAAATGGCACAATTAGGACAACAGGGTTATCAAGAAATCACCCTTTTAGGTCAAAATATCGATGCCTACGGACGGGATTTACCCGGAGTGACGGCAAGCGGCCGACATCTGCACAATTTCACCGATTTACTCTACTACGTTCACGATGTGGCCGGCCTTGAACGTCTCCGTTTTGCCACCAGTCACCCCCGCTATTTTACCGAACGTTTGATTAAAGCTTGTCAGGAATTACCTAAAGTTTGTGAACATTTTCATATCCCTTTTCAATCGGGGGATAATGATATCCTCAAGGCCATGAAACGGGGCTATACTCAGGAAAAATACCGACAAATTATTGCTAATATTCGCGATTTAATGCCGGATGCTGCCATTAGTGCCGATGCGATTGTCGGATTCCCCGGAGAAACAGAGGCACAGTTCGAGAATACTTTAAAATTAGTCGATGATATCGGTTTTGATCAATTAAATACGGCCGCCTATTCTCCTCGTCCCGGGACTCCGGCCGCTATTTGGGATGATCAATTAAGTGAGCAGGTAAAAAGCGATCGCTTACAAAGATTAAATCATTTAGTGGCCACAAAAGCCGCTGAACGTTCCCAAAGATATTTAGGCAGAATTGAGGAAATTTTAGTGGAAGACGTTAACCCTAAAGATGCTAGTCAAGTTATGGGAAGAACTAGAGGCAATCGCTTAACTTTCTTTACCGGAGATATTGAGGAATTGCGAGGCAAATTTGTTAAGGTTAAAATTACCGAAGTCCGTCCCTTTAGTTTGACGGGAGTGATCTTTTAATAGTTAACAGTTACCCCTCAGCAGCAAAAAAAGGCAATAGCTATCGGGAATAATTTGGTACTTTATGGATATTATCGCTATTTTGCAGCAAGATTATCAAAGATTTCCCCTCGATCAAACCTATGATATTTATGCTGATAACGTTTATTTTCAAGACCCTCTCAATCAATTTCGGGGGATTAAACGCTATCGGGAAATGATTGGTTTTATGAATCAATGGTTCCAAGCTATCAAGATGGATGTCCACGCAATTGAACAGCAGGGAAATATTATTAATACCCGTTGGACATTGCACTGGACAACTCCTTTACCTTGGCGGCCACGCATCGCTATTTCTGGACGCAGTGAATTAACTCTCGATGACAATAATCTGATTATTTCTCATATCGATTATTGGGATTGTTCGCGCTGGGATGTGCTACGTCAGCATTTACCTTTTCCCGGTTCTTAACTACATTTTTTAACCGGAAAATGCCGACCAACGAGCGCTCGTTTGCTTGACAAAATCCTGTAAAAATGCTAAGCGCTGATTTTGTTCCCAGACCTGTTTAACTTTATTCTGCAAACTCGTCCAATTCCAATCATTATTCAGCTGCTCGTTAATTTCCTGTTCTTGGAAATATTCAATTAAACTTAAACCAGCTAAACGAGTTAGATAGGCTGCCCCAATTCCCTGCACTGTACCACCGGCGATATAAGTAATCGCATTTCCCTTGAGAATCGTTCCTAATGCCTGGGTTGTCACTTCTACCATGCCTAATTGTACCATCATCTTCCCTAGGGTAGTCATGGCTGTTTTTGCTTGTTCAAGGGACATTTTTTGTTGATAAATGGCCCCTAAATCCACTAACATTTGAGCGTTAGTAGCTGCCACTAAAACTAAATCTAGGGCCGCAAGAGGATTAGCAAAAGTGGCAGTAGCGGCTATCCATTGGTATTGTTCGATAACAGGTAAAGCCTTTTTGCGTCGGGATTGATTGAGTAATTGTTTGGTTTCCTTTGCTAATTCTAGCGCTTGTCGCCAGATAGTTCCGAGAACTAATTCGGACTTTTCTTGTCTGATAATTTGTTGGAGATGATTATCTAAAGGATCGATAACTACCGTTTGGGGTTCCGTCCATTCCTTGATTTCCCCATTGCTTTGATGTTGACGAACTTTTAGGGGTTCAGGGGCAGCGGCTATGGCTAAAATATGATGAGCAGGAATAGTTTCTTTCAGTCTTTGTTTTAGGGAAAGGAGAATTTCTTCTCTGGTTTCGGCGGGTAAACGATCCTGTTTATTGAGTAACAGGATAACACGCTGGTGCATTCGATCGAATTGCTGGAGGATTTGCCATTCGGAATCGGTTAAATCCCCATTGATAAGATACAAAACTAAGTCGGCTGCCAGGGACTTTTTCTGGTTAGCGGTGGAGTTGAGAGTCAGAAGGGGTTCCGTTTCCAGAAAAGCGATAGATTCTCCAAAGTTGCCGCTTTCTAGTAGTTTTTTTAAGGCAGTTTTACCGGTTTTTCTAGCGCCGGTAATGGCAATTTTCAGGTCTTGGCGACTAAATTCTTGGTTTAATTGGGTTAAACTGGTTTTAAGTGGGGTTAAGTCTTGATTTGGGTCTTCTTTGGCCAGATAATTAATTATCTTCTCGGCCTTGCTAATCGCTTGTTTAACCTTTTCTAGACTCAGGGGAGTGGGGGGGGAAAAATCGATTTTCGAGTTGGGTTTTTGCCAAAACCAGATACCGGCACCAAGGACAAACGCACCTAAAATACCCCAGGAACCGATTTCGCTCAGTTTACTATTGAGAGTTTCCCCCAGGGTTAAAGCGATGGTAATGCCTATCCCCGTCACTAAAATCGGTTTACCCAATCTTACCGTCATTTTTCCTCATCCTCGCCAACTGCTGTGATTATTCTAGCTTTTTTGTGCTGGATTTCATCCCAAGCCAAACTTTTTAGCCGACAATTCCCCGCATTCGCCCCGGCCGCTCTTGCCTAAAAAGCCCCAGATATGTCATAATGATCGATTGCGTGTAAATTTACCCGATCCCCTGTTGTTATGGCTAGTAAAAAAGGCGTTCGCCTGATCATCACTGTAGAATGCACGGAATGCCGCAGTAATCCCGATAAGCGTACCCCCGGCGTTTCTCGCTACACCACCAGCAAAAACCGTCGCAATACCACCGGCAGACTGGAAATCAAGAAATACTGTCCCCACTGCAATAAGCACACCGTCCACAAGGAAATTAAGTAATCATACTTTAGTTAAAAAGTCAAGCAATCTTTACAAATCTATGAGCTACTATCGTAAACGTCTCTCTCCCATCTCCCCTAGTCAACCGATTGACTACAAAGACACCGAACTCCTCCGCAAATTCATCACCGAACGCGGCAAAATTCTGCCTAGACGTATCACCGGTTTAACTTCTAAACAACAGCGAGATTTAACTGAAGCGGTGAAACGGGCCCGTTTAATGGCTTTATTGCCTTTTGTCAACCAAGAAGCCTAAATTCAGTGATCAGTGATCAGTAATCAGTAATCAGTGAAAATAATTGGCTAATTAAAACAGTTATCCTAATGGTGAGGTAGGAAGTTCTCCTTTTGGAGAGCCGGTCGTCGATACCAAATTAGGTTATGCTTCGTCTTGATGAGAAACGCTGTAATTGAACTCTGATAAGTAATAGGACAAAATTAACTTCTTGGTGAGGATAGGCACTCATGCACTTATGGAAGAGGTAGTTAGATATGTTTAATTAATTGTGTCTAGCTACTTAACTTAAAACTTAAACCTGATCACTGATAAGCGATCTCAGTATATTGGGGTTGTTTTCTCGTTTTTGCAAAGAAATATATCGGAATCGGCAGCGGATAGGAAAATTCGTGCGAGAATCTTAAAAAATAATTAAATCGCTCTAGGAGTAGCCAACGATTTTGTGATTATCGATCCAAATCCACCAATTAGCACAATAGGAGGCTCTTATGGAAAAGCAGCCATCAGCAATCGATACCGAGTTAGATGGACAGCTACAAGAGGAGGATTCCGAGCAGTTTCTGCGTAGTATATTTAATTCCGTGCAAGCGTCGATTTTTGTGGTGGACGTGCTGGAAAATAGAGATTTTCGCTATGTGGGGGCCAACCCCGTTCATGAACGCTGGACAGGACTGCGCTCATCAGATATTAAAGGCAAAACTCCCGAACAAATCCTTCCCCCCGATGATGCGCGTAGTGTGCGGCAACACTATAGTGATTGTGTACGTTACGGAACGACTATTTCCTACGAACAGTATTTACCTTTTCAAAATATACCCTACTGGTGGCTAACAACTTTAACACCCCTACGGGATAACAATGCGCGTATCTATCGTTTAGTGGGAACCAGTACCAATATCACCGAACGCAAACAGGCCGAAGAAGCTTTAAGATTACAAGCAGAACGAGAACAACTACTGGGGGTAATGCAGGAAAGAATCCGGCAATCGTTGGATCTTGATCGCATTTTGCAAAGAACTGTTAAAGAAGTGCGACAATTTCTCAACTGCGATCGAGTGTTAATTTATCGTTTATTCCCCGATCATAGTGGCATGATTGTGGTGGAATCCCATACTGCGAGGATTAATTCTGTCTTAGGAAACAGGATACAGGATCCCTGTTTTAATTTATCCCCAGAACGTCTGGAAAATTATCGCCGCGGGAGAATTCAAGTTATTGAAAATGTCCATAATTCGGGACTTGATCCCTGTTATCGCAACTTACTTACTTCTTTGCAAGTACAGGCTAACTTGGTGGTGCCAATTATCTGCGATAACCAACTCTGGGGGTTACTAATTGCCCAAAATTGCCAAAAAACTCGCTCTTGGCAATCCCAAGAAATCGATCTGCTCAAACAATTAGCCATTCAAGTGGGAATTGCCATTCAACAAGCAGAACTGCACCAACGGGTAAAATGCTTGAATACTGCCCTAGAATCGGAGGTTCAGCAAAGAACCGCCGAATTGCAGATGAGTTTGAAGTATGAAGCATTAATCGGACGGATTACCGAAAAAATTCGCGATAGTCTCGATGAAAATCATATTCTGCAAACCACCACTAGGGAATTAGTCCAGGTTTTACCCGTAGAACGCGCCCAAATTGAGCTTTACGATCCCAGTCGCAGCAAAGCCACTATTGTCCACGAATATACCACTCAAGAGCTTATCTGTCAGGGAATTACCCGTCAAATTAGCGATTTTCCCGAAATCTATCAACCGCTGCTGCACAAACAAATTTTACAATTTGTCGATCGTCTTCCCCTTGGTAATCCGCAAATTGGTCGTGTTAACCGTTGTGCTTGTCCCATCTTTGACGATCAGGGTTTTTTGGGCAATCTTTGGCTAATTCGACCAGCTAATCATATTTTTAACTCTTTAGAAACTAATTTGATTCAACATATTGCCACCGAATGTGCGATCGCTATTCGACAGGCGCGACTTTACGAATCGTCCCAAGCACAAGTGAGGGAATTAGAAAAACTGGAAAGATTAAAAAGCGAATTCCTGAAAACCCTTTCCCATGAACTGCGAACCCCGATTACCAGCATTCGTCTAGCGGTGGAAACCCTGGAAAGTCTCCTAGAATATCAAGGGATCGAGATCGATCAACAGGATTCGATCGGTCAACTGTTGCAAATTCTTAACATTGAATCTCAGCGTCAGAGTAAGTTAGTTAATGATCTGTTGACTTTAACCTATCTGGATGCGGAAACCGAACCCCTGGCGATCGAAGCAATCGACTTACTTTCGTGGCTACCCTTATTAGTGGAACCTTTTCGTCATCTCACCCGTGAGCGACAACAGCCGTTAATTTTAGATATAGATGGGGATATACCGGAGATTAACACCAGTCTGTGTCATATCGAGCGCATCATAGCGGAATTACTGACCAATGCTTCTAAATATACTCCGGAGCAGGGAATAATTAGGGTAAATGTCAGGCGTGCGGATGAGCAAATATTAATTAGTGTGAGCAATGGGGGTGTAGAAATCGCCCCAGAGGAATTATCAAGAATATTTGCCCCTTTTTATCGCATTCCTAACCACGATCCCTGGCGCTACAGTGGTACTGGTTTAGGTTTAGCTTTGGTCTGCAAACTGATTAAACCCCTGAATGCCAGCATTGATGTCACCAGTGCCAACGCTGTCACCACTTTTACCCTCACCTTGCCAATCTAGTCGAGCAGAAAACTTTTTAGAAAAAAACCTTGCAATTATTTCGAGGGCGTGCTATGTTGAGAAAGGACAAAAAAAACGCCGAGATAGCTCAGTTGGTAGAGCAGAGGACTGAAAATCCTCGTGTCCGCGGTTCAAATCCGCGTCTTGGCATCGGAAAAACAATAAAATTAGCCCTGTATTTACTTCCTATTCTGCTAGGTTTTGTAAATGTATCCCTTCTCGTCAAGATGAAGTGTAACCTAATTTGGTAAGCTGAAAGCTTTGATGTACTTAGTTTCTAACCTTCTTTTTAGGTAGGAGAATTGCCAGATTCTTTCTTTTGCCTGTTGCCTCTTGCCTCTTGCCTTCAGTTCACTGATTACTGATTGCTGATTACTGATCACTGAAAAGTCTCCCCAACCCGCAACTACTTTTTGATTTTTGGCTTGACGTAAGCGGTCACGGATTAAGATAATCTAACAAGTATGTACGATAATGAAATCCTAGACTCTAGCAACTCCTTAAATAATCCTCTCGATGGGAGCGATCCGGACCTAGCAGCGGAAATCCCCCCCGATCCAGAGGAAATGCTCTCATTGCTTACTTCTGCTCATGTGAGCGAGAGAATGATCGCCGCTCGCGCCTTTTGTGAATTGCGTGACGAAAGAGCGATCGCTCCTTTACTAGAGATGTTAAGCGATGTCTGTCCCCTAGTGCGTGTCAGTGTCGCCTACGCTTTGGGCAGAAATCCCAGTCTTAGCGCCGTGGAGCCTTTAATCGATCTACTGGCCAGAGATTGGAATGGTTACGTCAGAAAAGGGGTAGTTTGGGCCCTAGGTAACTGTGGTGATCGCAGAGCGATCGAGCCTTTGGTTCATGCTCTCAAAACCGATATTTCGGCGGTGCGATTATGGGCCGCCAGTAGTTTGGCCCAGATTGCCAAGGTCAATTATGAAGATATCATCACCGTCTTGCCGCCTTTAATTGAAGGATTGCGCCGAGATTTAATCGCGGCGGTGCGGAGTAATTGCGCTTGGTCGATCGGTCAATTATGCCGAGAATTGCCCTTAAATGTGATTTATGCCACGGCGATCGATGCTTTGATCGAGGCCTTGGTGGAAGATGAGGATTTAGGTGTCAAGGAAGATGCCAGGGGTGCTTTATTAAAAGTGGGCGACCCGAGAGGATTACAATTGATCGAGGAATTAGAGCTTGAAGGAATTATCTAAACCGCTAATTTTGGGCGTTACGGGGGCATCAGGGCTGATTTATGCCGTCCGTACTCTCAAATATCTACTTTTAGCCGACTACACGATCGATCTAGTGGCCTCCAAATCAGCTTACACTGTCTGGCAAGCAGAAGATAATGTGCGGATGCCTCCAGAACCGGAGCTGCAAGAACAATTTTGGCGCGGCCAATGCGGGGTGATGGAAGGGGGAAAACTACGCTGTCATCGTTGGGGTGATGTGGGGGCAACGATCGCCAGTGGTTCCTATCGCACCCTTGGTATGGTAATTATTCCCTGTAGCATGAGTACAGTGGCCAAATTAGCGGGGGGATTAAGTTCCGATTTGCTAGAAAGGGCGGCCGATGTGCAGATGAAGGAGGGCAGAAAATTGGTTTTAGTACCGCGAGAAACCCCCTTTAGTTTAATTCATCTGCGTAATTTAACCACTTTAGCCGAGGCGGGCGTTAGAATTGTGCCGGCAATACCGGCATGGTATCACCATCCCCAATCGATCGAGGATTTGGTAGATTTTGTCATCGCTCGTACCCTCGATCAGTTAGATATCGATT
The DNA here is from genome assembly GCF_020246295.1 of Microcystis sp. M090S1. Classification (NCBI taxonomy): domain Bacteria; kingdom Bacillati; phylum Cyanobacteriota; class Cyanophyceae; order Chroococcales; family Microcystaceae; genus Microcystis; species Microcystis sp. M090S1. The sequence continues at coordinate 16,611 of NZ_JADBTF010000173.1, forward strand.
GTGTGGCCATTAATCGCTGGCAAGGACATTAACAGTTATCAGTGATCAGTTATCAGTTATCAGTTATCAGTTATCAGTTATCAGTTATCA